>JANNAY010000717.1:0-4325 GCA_031384945.1 Deltaproteobacteria bacterium | reverse complement strand
GCTCTGCCAGCCACTTCGGTGGGCGAGCACCCAACGCTGCAACGGTGAGGGAAAGCGGACGCGCTCGGTGCGCTCGAAGACCGTCGGGCGCCACCAGCGGATCAGCACGAGAAAGACGGGCGCCACGGCGAACCAACAGGTCGCCAGCACCCAGTGGTAGATCGCGCCGTCGCCGACGAGGCGCCCGACGACCTCGAGCAGCAGCGCAAAGGCGACGACGACGCGACCGACGAGGCGCAGCGAACGCAGGCGCAGCCGTTCGAGCCCGTCGTCAGCGCGGCCGCCGCTCTGGCCGGCGAGGGCGTTGATGGCGTCGACGACGAGGGCGCCGCCGAAGCCGTAGCCGACGACGAGGGCGACGAGCTGCAGCTCGAGCAGCGCGCGCGCCTCGATCGGCAGCACCGCCCGTGTGGCGACGAGGAAAGCCAGCCAGGCGAGCGGCTGGTGCACCTCACGCAGCAGCGTCGTCGCCCGTGTGCGCAGCGACGGCGTCATGACGCGCGCGGCGCGATCCTGCTCGGCGGACCGCTCGACCAGCAGGCTCACCAGACCCGTGCTGCGCCGCCGCCACGCCAGAAAAACGACGAGCACGAACACCCAGGGCACCACCGTCGTGACGAAGCGCCAGATGTTGGACGGCCGCAGCACCGACGACGTGTACAGGTCGGCGGCGACGCGACGGTGGTAGCGCAGGATCAGCACGAGGTGCCGTCCCTCGGCGCGGGCCTGGTCGAAGGCGACGGCGGTGAAGCCGGTGAGCGCCTCGCGCTTGTGCGGCGACAACGCTGGCAGCAGCAACAACCGCTCGCGGTTGAGCGTGTCGATGGCGTTGAGCAGTCCGTCGGTCTCGACCTCGCGCAGCGCGCGCGCGGCCGCATGCAGCTCGTTCGCGCGGCGGGCGAGCGAGGCCGCGCGCTGTCGCGCGGTCACTGCGATCTCGGCGGACACCTCGACCAGCGCGCCGGTCTCGACGACGACGGGCACGTCGGCGCCGTTGTCATCGAGGGCCTTGTCGAGCTCGTCGGCCGCGGTGGCGAGCGCGGCGCGCAGGGCGTCGTAGGTGGCATCGGCGACGGCGATGTCGCTGCGGGCCTCGCGGGCCCGGCGCTGCCACCCGAGCAGCGCGTCGTGGCGCGCGCCCACCGCCGCACGCCGTGCTTCGAGCGCCGCAGCGACGCCGTCGAGGGCGACTTCGACGTCGACGAGACGGGCGATCTCGACGGCGACGAGGCGCTCTGCCTCTGTGCGCGCGGCGTGGGCCACTTCGAGCGCCTCGAGCGCTCGAGGGCGGCGGCGCGCGCGCGGGCCGCGGCGAGCTCGGGGTCTGATCCGCGGCGGGCCTCGAGGGTGGCCGCGAGCGCGACCCGCTCGCGGTGCGGACGACGCAGCACCGCCAGCAGCGCGCGGTCGCTGGTCATGCGCGCCCGCCAGCGGGCCGCGGCGGGGCCAGCGTCGTCGAGGCCGGCGTCGACCGCGTCGCGCGCATCGTCGACGGACAGCACGGCCGCCAGACGACGCGCTTCGATCTCGACGCTGGCGTCGTCAGCGAGGTCGATGGTCGACAGCGCCGCCCAGAGCGAGGGCGCGAGCGGCACTCCAATGTCGGCGGCGGTGGCGGTGGCCGTGACGCCTGCGTCGAGGTCGGCGTCGAGGTCAGCGTCGAGGTCGTCGTCGACGTCGACAGTGCCAGCGTCGAGGGCGGCGGCGGCGGCGACAGTGCCGGCGTCAGCGGCCCGCGCCGCGCAGGGCAGCAGCACGATGATCAGCGCACCGAGACACACCCTGCCCCTGCACGCTGCGAACACGGATGATCGGGCCCCCATCGGAATCACTCGTAGCGGAGTGCCTCGATGGGATCGAGCCGTGCGGCGCGGGCTGCCGGATACAAACCGAAGATGACGCCGACGCCGACGGAGAAGCCGAAGGCCAACCCGACACTCCACATCGGCACGAAGGGCGCCGGAAAGCCCGGCACGACGGCGCTGACGCCGTAGGCGACGCCGACGCCAAAGGCGATGCCGATGACGCCGCCCAGTCCGCCGAGGGCGCCGGCTTCGACGAGAAATTGTCGCTGGATGTCGACCTTGCGCGCGCCCATCGCCAGCCGCACGCCGATCTCGCGGGTGCGCTCGGTGACGCTCACCAACATGATGTTCATGATGCCGATGCCGCCGACGAGCAGCGAGACGCCGACGACGCAGACGACGACCCAGGTGGCGACGCCGCTGACCTCTTGAAACGTCTTCAGGATCTCGGCCTGCGTCGTGATGGTGAAGTCGTCGGGCTCGCCGCTGCGCAGCCGTCGCGTGCGCCGCAGCGTGCGCTTCACTTGCTCAGTGGCGAGCTCGACGTCGTCGATCTCTTTCAGCTTCACCAAGAGGATGCCGCCGCGGTTCGGATTCGTCAGCGACAGCGCCGTCGTGTGCGGCACGATCGCCGCTTCATCGTAGTTTTGACCCAGCGGGTTGATGCCATCTTTCTCTTCCATCACCCCGACAATGGTGAAGGGTGCACCGTACAGTCGAACCTGCTCACCCACGGCGCGGGTCAATCCCAGCTTCTTCGCCAGGTCAGGACCGATCACGACGACACGGGCCCGCTCGCGCACCTCGCGTGCCGTAAAGAACCGACCTTCTTCGACATGGTGATTCTGGATGAGCGGGTACGTCTCAAGCGTCGGCATGACGACTGCTTCGGCAGTTTGACCCCTCAACGTGATCTGCTTGCGATCAAAGAAATAAGGGCTGGCGGCGAGCACTTCGTCGACGTGTTCTTCGATGGCGTCGGCGTCTTCGCCGGTCAGCTTCGACATCTTGCGCACGCCCTCGCCGGCGGCGTTGTTGCCTGGAAAGACCAACAAGAAGCCCGCGCCCAACCCCTCGAGCTGCGTCGAGTAGAGACGAAAGAAGCCCTGCACGATGGCCGTGACGGCGATGACGGCCATGACGCCGAAGACGACGCCAAGGCACGTCAAGAGCGCGCGCAACCGGTGCTCGATGATCGATGACAGCGCGAGGCGCAGCGTCTCCACGACGTCACGCTATCTCGTCATTTCAACAACAGCCACGCGCGGTTGAGGGCGTCGTTGGCGCCGTCGTGGTCGCCGTTGGCAAATCTGCGATCGACCTCGAGCAAGAGCTCGTCGACCTTCTTGCCGTCCTTGGCGCCGCGGGCCTCGACGGCGACGCGCAGGCGCTTCTGCTTCGAGAAGATGAAGCCGCGGTCGACGACGGCTTTGTCGACGGCGACCTGGGCGGCGCGCCAGGCGTCGAGGGCGTCGACGTCGCGCTTCGCCCGCTCGAGCCGGGCGGCGCGTTCGACGAGCGCGTCGACGGCCGGCACGTCGCCGTCGCGCAGCCCGCGGCGCTTCATCGACCGCTCGACATTCGCCCGCACATCATTCGGACCGATCGACAGCGGCACCGGCGCGAGGTCTTCGATGGGCGCCGTGTTTGTCGCCGTCGCCGTCGTCGGCGCAGTCGTCGTCGTCGTTGTCACCGGCGCCGTCGCAGGCGTCTTCTTCGGCAAAAACAACGCGAGCGAAACAACGACGACGAAGACGGCGGCGCACAAGACGGCGATGACGACGCCGAGGTAGCGCAAGACGCCGGGACCACGCGGCGGCAACGTCGGCGTGTGCGTCGACGGCCACGTCGCCGGCAGCGGGTACCCGCCCTTATCGTCTTCGTCGCTCACAGCTTCTTCTTAGCGCGGCAGCAAGACCTCATCGGGCACCGGACGCAGGTTGTACGTCGAGGCCATCGCCCGACCGTACGCGCCAGTGGTGCCGACGAGCAGGACGTCGCCTTCGTGGGGCCGCGCCAGCTTGCGGTTGTAGCCGAGCACATCGCTGCTCTCGCAGATCGGACCGACCACCGTCGCCGTCGTCGTCGCCTTGTCGTAGAGCCGCGAGAGGTTCACGATCTCGTGGTACGAGCCGTACAGCGCCGGACGAATCAACGCGTTCATGCCGCCGTCGACGCCGACGTAGGTCAGCTGCGCCTTCGACTTCAGCTGCGTCACGCTCAACAACAACACGCCGGCGCGGGCGACGACGAAGCGACCGGGCTCGAGCCAAAGCTCCAACCCGGGATGCGCCGACTTGAGCTTCAGCAGGCCTTCGTTCACCGCGTTGACGTCGAGCAACATCTGCCCCGGCTTCTCGGGCACGCCGAGGCCGCCGCCGACATCGACGTATTTGACGTCAGGAAAGAGCTCGCGCGCTTGCATCAGCGACGCGCCGACCTCGGTCCAGTTGTTGGCGTCAAGGATGCCGCTGCCGATGTGCGCGTGCAGCCCGACGACCTTGATCTTGTGCTTCTCGC
>JANNAY010000892.1:0-3959 GCA_031384945.1 Deltaproteobacteria bacterium | reverse complement strand
GGCGTTGATCGTGGTCGCCGCGATTACGTCGTTCAAGCCCATGCCGAGGCAGAGCAGCTTCGACAGCGTCGTCACCCTCTTCGAAGGCGAAGAAGCCATCGCCCTCGGCGACGACGACGGCGCCGACCGCTGCGGCGCCCTCTCGCGCGACCTCGGCAGGGGCAACTACACGGTCTGCGTCGACGAGTTCGACCAGCAGTTCGCCCTCGACAACCTCACCCTCAACATCACGAAGACCGCCCTCAACGGCGTCGTCGACGACGTCGGCAACTCCGTCACGCCCAACAACGTGCCCGGATTGCCGCTGACGCAGCCGGTGACGATCGCGCCGTCGTTCGACTCTGATTGCTTCCGCGTGCCCGTCGCCGTTGGCCGCTCGACGTTCTTCACGTCGACCGACGCCGACACGATCATCGAGACCTTCACCGCCGACGGCGTCTCGCTCGACGCTGACGACGACGGCGGCCCCGGCATCGCCGCCTTTCTCGCCGTCGACAGCGCCGCCGCCGGCTCCGTCGTCGTCTGCGCCTCGCTGCGCACCGCCGATCCGCTCGTGGCGACGTCGACCTTCAACCTGGTCGCACGCCCCTCGCGCAGCGGCCTGATGATCACCGCCGTCGACTACGACACCCCCGGCACCGACATCGACGAAGCCGTCGTCGTCACCAACACGGGCAGCGCCGCCGTCAGCCTCGCCAACGTCTTCGTCGCCTCGGTCAACGGCGCCAACAGCGCCGTCATCAGACAAGTCGACCTCAGCGACGTCGGCGCCCTCGCCGCCGGCGCCAGCGTCGTCGTTGCCCAGCGCCCCGCATCGTTTGTCGAGACCGACACCCTCGCCGTCGTCGACGCCGGCGCCACCACGTGGCTGCAGAACGGCGGCGCGTCCGGCGACGCCGTCGTCCTCGTCGACGCCAACGGCGCTGGCGCCCTCGTCGACAGCGTCAGCTGGGACGCCGCCGTCTCCATCACCGCCGTCCGCATCGGCGGCGTCGCCATCACCGCCAACCTGCAAGAAGGCACCGCGCTCGGCGTCGTCGACATTAACGAGTCCGCCGTTGGCCTGTGCCGCCGCCACAACGACACCGCCAACGACAGCTTCGCCTTCGCCCTCGACAGCAACGACGGCGGCGACTGGTTCACCTGCTCGTTCTGAGCGGTCGCATCACAGCAACGAAAAAGGAGCCCGCGACCGGGCTCCTTTTTTTATGCCTGAAGGTCGAGATCGACCCGCTTCGACTCAGTTCGACTTCTTGAGAATCTCAGGCTTCGGACCGCCAGCGTTCTCCATCCGGCAGTGTCCTTCGAACATGACGCCGCTGTGGATGACGAGGCTCGGGGTCTCGATGTCGCCGTAGAGCCGGGCAGGGGCGTGCAGCTCGACGATGCGCTTGGCGCGCACGTTGCCGCGCAGCGTGCCGTTCAACACCAACGTGCCCACGTTGAGCGACGCGGTGACTTCGGCGGATTCAGTGACCAGCAAGACATCATCGGTGGTGATCTCACCAACGAATTTTCCTTCGATGCGCACCGAGCCCTGGAACACCAGCTTGCCGTCGAACGCCGACTCGGCTCCGAGAATGGTGTGGGGTGCGCCGATGGCGACACCGCTCGACTGCATCGGGGCTTCTTCTTTGCGCATCAGGGCCATGACTGCTCCTTCGACGACGACGACCGCGTCTGAAACGAAGACGCCGTCTCTCACGAAGACGCCGTCGCGTCCAGCTTCTCAGTCGGCGCTGCAGTCGGTGTCGAGCTGCACGCTGACGTCGGCGTCGGCGGTGACGTCGGCGACGAAGGTCTTGCGAAATCCGTCGCTCAGCACGGTGACGGTTTGCAAGCCCGTCGTCACCTCGAGCTGAAAGGCGCCGTCGCCGTCGGTGACGCCCTCGACGACGACGCCGGCTTCGTCGACGACGGTGACGCGGGCGCCGACGACAAAAGCGCCGACGTGGTGGTTGCAGATGCGGCCAGAGACAAAGCCGGTCGCTTCGACGACGACGACAACGCCAGGGACGCCGTCTCTGACATCGACGACGCTGCGGCCGCCTTCGACGGCGCCAGCGCAGCCAACGAAGCCGAAGAAGCCGACGAAGCATGCGGCGACGGCGAAGAAGTGCTTGCCCATGAAAGCAGTGTCGCGCGCACCCCCGGTGGGAGATGCGCGCGACAAGGTCCGTCGATCAGCGGAGGGCAGGGTGGCAGGCTTGGGTGGCGCAGGCCTCCGTGCCTGCGCGTCAGGCGCCGAAGCGCGCCAGCAGCGAGTCGAGCTCGGCGAACGAGGCGAAGTGGACGGTGACCGATCCCTTGCCAGACTTCTGCTTGAGGTCGACGCGGGTGCCGAGCGCGCGCTGCAGACGCTGGCGAACATCGCGCTCCGACTCCGACTCTTTCGACTTCGACTTCGACCGCCCCGTCGCCGGCTGCGCCGCTTTCTCTGTCTGCCGCACGGACCACTTTCGCGCGACGACCTCGCGGCCCAGCTTCTCAATCTCGGCGGCGTCGTCGAGAGCCAACAGCGCCCGCGCGTGTCCCATGGTCAGCTCGCCCGAGAGCACCTGCTGCCGCACCGGCGACGGCAGCTTCAAGAGGCGCAGCGAGTTGGCGATGGTCGTCCGGTCTTTGCCGACGGCCTCAGCGATCTCTTGCTGGGTGTAGCCGAGGGACTCGTGCAACCGGTGAAAGGCCTCGGCCTCTTCGATGGGGTTGAGGTCTTCGCGCTGCAGGTTCTCGACAAGCGCCAGCGTCAGCGTGTCGTTCTCGGCGGCGTCAGAGACCACCACCGGGATGCTCTTCAGCCCGGCCTTTTGCGCCGCCCGCCAGCGCCGCTCGCCGGCGATGATCTCGTACTGCTGCGGCGCCGAGTTCAAGACACCGTTCTGGCCGTTCTGGCCGTTCTGGCCGGGCGCCAGCGGACGCTTCCGCACCACGATGGGCTGAATGACACCATGGGCCCGGATGCTCTCGGCCAGCTCGGACAGCGAGACGTCATCGAACTTCTGCCGCGGCTGCGAATCGCCAGGCAGAATCTGCTCCACCGGCAGCAGCAGCGAACCGGTCTTCGACTGCTGCGCCTCCGGGTCCTGCGGCTTCGGCGGAATCAGCGCCGACAGTCCCCGTCCCAATCCCCGTTTGCCGTTGTTCACTGCTTCCATGGTCGTGGCTCCGAATCTGAGAAAAATGCTTCTGAAGGTGTTCTGAAAAAAGGCGCGGCGAGGCTCAGGCCGATGGCGTCTGCGCGGTCGATGAGGCCTGCTTCGCTGCCGCGGTCGCGTTCTCCGGCTGCGGCGCCAGCTCTGTCTTCTCCGTCTTCGGCGCCTCCGTCTTTGCTTCGGCCTTCTCGGCCTTCTCGGCCTTGGACGGCTTCTTGGGGTCGAGGCCCCAGCGCTGGGAGAGCTCTTCGGCGAGCTGGATGTACGCCTGCACGCCGCGCGAACCGACGTCGTAGAGGATGCCCGGCTTGCCGTGCGAGGGAGCCTCGGAGAGGCGAACGTTGCGCGGGATGATGGTCTCGCAGACCTTGCCGGGCAGGTGCTGCCGGACCTCTTCGGTGACCTGGTGGGCCAGGTTGTTGCGGGCATCGAACATGGTCAGGAGGATGCCGTCGAGCTCGAGCTGCTCGTTGAGGCTGCCCTTGATGAGGTCGATCGTCTTCAACAGGTGCGAGAGACCCTCGAGCGCGTAGTACTCGCACTGCAGGGGAATCAGCACGCCGTCGGCTGCCGTGAGGGCGTTGACCGTCAGCAGGCCCAGCGAGGGCGGGCAGTCCAAGAGGATGACGTCGTATTGGTCGAGCACCTTGGCGAGAGCCTTTTTCAGGCGGGTCTCGCGGGCCAGCTCAGAGACCAGCTCAATCTCGGCGCCGATGAGCTGGGTGTTGGCGGGGGCCAAGAACAACCCGGGCACGTCGGTCGCGCGGACGACATCGGCGACGCCGGCGTGTCCGAGCAGCACGTGGT
>JANNAY010000654.1:0-5681 GCA_031384945.1 Deltaproteobacteria bacterium | reverse complement strand
TCAACAACAACGGCGAGCTCGACACCGCCCTCGTCGAAGCCGACGACAACGGCGACGGCGTCTTCTCACCCAACGAAGACCTCAACAAAAACGGCGTCCTCGACGACGGCGTCATCAATGAAGACAAAAACGAAAACGGCGCCCTCGACATCCCCGACCGCGTGCGCCGCTCTGACGCCTTTGACGGCCGGCAGAACCGCATCGTCTACGGCGGCGGCAACGGCGCCGTGCGGTTGCAAGACATTCACATCGAGCGCGGCTTTCAGTGCGTCGACTGCCACATCGCCAACGACGTGCACGGCGACTCGAACATCTACACGCGCAACTGGGACGCCGTGCAGATCGAGTGCGAAGACTGCCACGGCACCAACGACACGCTGCCGAGCCTCGTGTTCTCGGGCCCCAACGGCGGCGATGACATGACGTCGTCGCGCTACGACACCGCCTTTGGTGAGCCGTGGTTCGAGCGCAAGGGTGGCCTCGTCGTGCAGCGCAGCCGCGTCGACGCCAACCTGCGGTGGACGGTGCCGGTGCTGACGTCGCCGCGCGACAACGCCTCGGCCTACGCGCACCGACAACCCCTCGAGACCTTCGACGCAGCCCTCGACCACGGCGACGAACAATGCGCGCCCAACATCGACGAAGACAGCTGCACCGCCGCCCGCTGCTCGTGGGACGGCGCCGCCTGCAAAGGCTTCGAGCGCGTCTACGCGCACATCGCCGAGCCCAACGAGAAGGGCGGGCTCGAGTGCTACTCGTGCCACGCCTCGTGGCAGCCGAACTGCCTGACGTGTCACTTGAAGATGGACGTCGGCAAGCCGAAGCAAGAGATCTGGTGGGGCGACGACGACGTCGAAGACATCTTCTTTCAGCTCTTCAGCTACACGCGCTCGCCGTTCTACCTGGGCCACGCGGGCAACACCGAGGGCAACAAGATCGCGCCGCACCGCTCGACCATGCAGGTGGCGTTGACGGTGGTGGCCACCAAACAAGGCGCCGGCGGCTTCGGCGTGCAGCTCGCCGAGTCGGCGATGTTCTCGACGAAGAACAACCTCTCGTCACAGGTGTCGAACGCCTACTTTCCGCACACCGTGCGCAGCGTCGAGACCAAGCAGTGCGTACGCTGCCACACCCTCGAAGATGGCCGCGGCGACGTCGCCAACGATCACTTCATCACCGAGGCGACGGCGCAAGGCACCGGCCGCTACAACAACGTCGGCGACTGGGCCGTCGTCGCCACCAGCGCCGGCCTCGACCTGCTCGACCTGAAGAAAGAAGCGCCCATCGCCGGCGTGCCCAACGCGGCGAACTTCATCACGTTCCCCGGCTTCGACTTCAGCGACAAGAACGGCGTCGCCGCCGAGAAGCGCCGCCGCGTCTCGTTCGACCTCGACACCGACGACAACGCCGGCGTCGTCAACCCCGCCTTTGACGTCGTCTTTCAACGCGGCGTCTCGTTCGACAACGGCAGCGGCGACATCACCGACGTCGCCATCGTCGGCCACGGCAAAGGCGTCTCCATCGTCGACGTCATCGGCCGAGACAACAACGACTTTGGCATCGGCGGCGGCAAGAACGCCGCTGTCGGCCTGCCGCCCACCGAACTCGCGCGCATCGAGACGTTGGGACCGGTGCGCTCCATCGACATCGTCGACGCCGCCGCGTCGCAATCGACGACGTTCATCGCGCTCACCGACGAAGAGCTCGTGGTGCTCGACTACCGCCGCGCGTTGAACATCGACGAGGCCACCGGCCAGGGCGGCGCCGGTTCGTTGAACCTGCTCGACCCCGATGCCGGCAACGACCCCGACAGCGACACCGACGACGCCGTCGACGCCGGCCCCGACTCCGCCGCGCAAGGCACGCAGGTGGTGGGCTCGCTGGCGCACGGGCTCGATCGTCCGACCCGCGTGCGGCTCTACGGTCGCTTCGCGTTCGTCACGCACGCCCTTGGCCTGGCGGTGTTTCAGATCGGCGAGAACGACGACGCGGTCGCCGACATCGACCTCGGCGCGCCCCTCGCCGAGCTCGTCAACTTCGAGACGCGCCGCCCCGCCCTCGACGCCGTCGTCACCGGCCGCTTCGCCTACGTCGCCACCGGCGAAGGCGGCGTCGAGGTCTTCGACGTAGGCCCCGTCGTCTACCCGCTCGTGCAAGGACGTCAGGCCGACGGCTCGACCAGCCTCGCGCCGCAAGCCGTCAACACCAACGCCATCGCGCGCGTGTTGATCGACCAACAACAGTCGGCCGACTCGCGCGGCGTGACGATGTGGGGCAGCCGCCTCGTCGTCGCTGACGGCAGAAACGGCGTGCGCATCGTCGACGTGTCGACGCCGGCCGCGCCGCGCCTCGAAGAGACCATCTTCAACATCCCCGGCGGCGGCCAGATCAACAACGCGACGGCAGTGACCATGGCCGAGGTGCCGACGCGCTCTTTCGTGCTCGTCGCTGACGGCAACAACCTGCGCGCCGTCAACGTCACGCCGGTGACCGACTTCAGAACGCAGCTGCAGGCCGCCGCCTCGGACCCCGACGCCTTTCGCGGCTTTCGATTGTCGATGGAGCGCTGGGACCCGCTCACGCCCTTCGACCCGAAGAACGCCACGCGGCAGATCTTCACCTACCCCGCGTCAGGCGGCGTCGTCGCCGTCGCCCGCGGCCTCGCCCTCGACGCCCTCGCCGACAAGGGCGGCCGCCGCCTGCGCGACTCGTGGGCCATCGGCGCGCGGCCCCTCGATCAACGCACCATCGCGCGCATGCGCTCCGTCGTCGTCAACGAGATCGCCGGCACCGTCGACGCCCGCGGCGATGGCGTCGGCTGCGTCGTCCGCACAGGCGACAGCGCGCAGCAAGATCCGTCGACGAAGCGCTGCGTGCCCGACAGCGCGCCGTGACGGTGAGGTGTTGAAAGCGCGTTTCTACCCCGCAGAACACTGAAGAACCCTGAGTGCGTCGGGGCCGCGCAACTGGATCGCGCAACGACGACGGTGCGCTCAGCGCAGCGCGCGCAAGCAGTCGCGCAGCCGTTCTTCATCGGCGTCGACCATGCGGCGATCGATCGAGCCGCGCACCAGGCGCGCCGTCTCTGTCGTCAGCGCTGCGCGCACCCGCCCCAGCATGCGCGCCGGCAGGATGAGCCAAAGGTCGTCACAACGACGGTGCCGACGCGCGTCGTCGAGAACGTCGGCGATCTCGACCGCGAAGCGGTTGTGCTCCTCGACCACCGGTCCGTCGCCGCGGTAGCTGGTGCGGTTCGATGAGCCGTCGTTGGCGCTGCTGCCGGCGCGGTCGGTCTCAAGGTCACGGCCGTGCAGGCGGCCTGCCGGGTGGGTCAGCGTGCGCGCGAGGCGCAGCGGGGCGCCCAGTGCGTCAGTTTCATAAATGTGCGCAACGACGGCATCGGCGACGACGATCCAGCTTTGTTTCATCGGTGATCTCCGCGGTGATCTTCAGCCGGCGAAGGCAACGCATCGCCCGTGCCCGCACTCTCGACCGCAGCCAGCGTCGCAGCGGTCGCCATCGTCGAGCAGGCGCACACAGGTGTCGTGCGATCCCGCTCGACGAAGGTCCGCGCCTGAGCACCAGAGCTGCAGTCGTGTCCACGGCGCGGGTGGAACGTTGCTTGCGACGCAAGCTGCGAACCCCGGAGAGACGAACATGGCGACGAAGAACACGACGGTGTCATTGACCCCGAAACTTTGGTTGGTCGCGCACGACCTCGGGCCGCTCGGCGAGGCAGCAGCGAAGAGCGCCGCCGCGCTGGCCCACGAAAGCGGCAAGTTGTTGCTGCTTCACATCACGCCCGTCCCGCTGCGCGAGCCCTGGGACCGCGACGGCAAGCAGACGTTCGCGATTGAAGAAGAGCAACGGCAGATGCTGCGCACGGCGGCGGCGACGCTGCAGCAGGCGCACCCCGGCCTCGTCGTCGACGTCGAGGTCCTCGCTGGCGAGCCCGTCGCCCGCATCGTCGAAGAGGCCGGCCGCACCGGCGCCTCTTTCATTGTCGTCGGTACCCACGACCGCCGCGGCGTCACGCGCCTGGTGCTGGGCTCGGTGGCCGAGGCCGTCGTGCACCAGGCCGCCGTGCCCGTGCTCGTCGTCAAAGGCGCGCCGACGAACTGAGCGCGGGCGAACCGCGATGTCGAGCTACGGCACGATCACACGCTCGACCGCCCCAACGAGCGGCGAGACGAACGCCGCGGCGGTGTCCGCGACGACACGGCCGCGCAAGCGCACGCGTCCGCAGGCGCCGCCGCCGCCGGCGGCAAAGACGCCGTCTTTGCCGGCGCAGTCGAAGCCGCTGCTGCTGTCGCCGACGCCGCCCGCGCCGCCGTTGGTGCCGGCGCTGCTGTCGCCGCCGCGTCCGCCGCCGACGTCGACGACGCAAGAGCCGGCGACGTCGATCGATGTGCCTTCGAGAAAAAGGGCACCGCCTGCGCCGCCGCCGCCGCCACCGCCGCGGTCGCCGCCCGCCGCGCCGTTGGCCCCGCGGCTCTGCAGCAGCCCCGTCGAACAGCGCAACGTGTCGCTCGCGTAGACGTAGAGCGAGCCGCCGCTCGCACCGCCGTCGCCGCCGTCGCCGCCGGGCGCGCCGTCGGGGTCCGCGCCGCCACCACCGCCGCTGCCGAAGAAGCGCAGCGGCAAGAGCGCGCCATTGCCGGTGTCGCCAGCGACGACAGGTCCGTCGCCGAAGCTGCCCTGGGTGCTGCCGCTGTCGCCGCCGTCTTGCAGGCCGCCGCCGCCAGCGCCGCCGGTGAATTCGTCGTTGTCGCCGTAGCCTTGTGAGCCGCCCTCCGTTCCGCCGCCGCCCTCGACGCCGACGACGCCGTCGATGGCGCCCGCGCCACCCGGAAAGCCGCTGCCGCTCAGCTGCACGACGCCAGCGAGGTCGACGTCGCCGCACACGGCGATGCCGACGGGACGCGTGCCCACGACGGTGAGCGTCGCCGCCGACGGCAGGCGCAGCGCCGCAACGGCGAAGATGCCGACGCTCGGCCCATCGAGCTGCGTCGCGCTGGTGAAGGCGATGCCTCCGACGTCGGCGCCCGCGCCGCGCACCTCCGTCCCATCGACGCTGATCGCGCCGGTGTCGCTGTTGAGCAGCAGCGTGCTCGCAGGGTCGAGCACCCCCGTGATCGCCGGCAGACACGGGTCGACGCGAAACGTCGACGCCAACAGCGCGGGTTCTCCTTCTCCTTCGCCTGCGTCGCCTTCTCCTTCTCCTTCGTCGCCTTCGCCTTCGCCTTCGCCTTCGCCTTCGCCCGCGTCGCCTTCTCCTTCGCCTTCGCCTTCGTCGCCTTCTCCTTCGTCGCCTTCGCCTTCGCCGTCCGCGACGCAGCGGCCGTCGTCGCTGCAGACGAGGTCGTCGGGGCAGGCGGCGTCACCGTCGCAGGCGATGACGCCGAAGAGGCCGCCGCAGCCAATGGCGACGGCGACGGCGACGCCGACGAGCACAAAGACGAACGCCAGGCGTCTCACACGTCACCTCCAACCACGAAGAGGACGGCGCCGACGACGACGCCGACGGTGCCGAGGGCGAGGCCGGCGGCGCCAGCGCGGCTGAGCACGAGCGCGCCCTCTTTGTCAGCGCCGGGCGCGCCGGCGTTGGCGAGGGTGCCTTCGCCGACGGCGACGACGACGGCGGCGGCCGCAGCGACGACGACGCCGGCGCCGCCGACGAC
>JANNAY010000609.1:0-2743 GCA_031384945.1 Deltaproteobacteria bacterium | reverse complement strand
CGGTGTCGACTTCGACGGTGCCATCTTCGACGTCGGCGACGTCGCGCAACAAGATCGGCGTGGTTTTGGCGCCGCCGACGACGCCAGTGGCAGCGACGGGCTTCTGCGCGACGACGATGTCTTTCAGCTGCTCGACGTTCTCGACGCGGGCCATGGTGCGCAAAATGTCTTCGCGCGCGTTGCGCGTAACGCGCCCACCGGGGATCTCGACGTTCTGCTGCTCGAGGGCGCGCCGCACATCGAGCACCGAGACGCCGCGGGCGGCGAGCTTGTCAGCGTCGACGATGACGTTGATGGCGCGCCGCAGTCCGCCTTCGACGTTGACCTGACCCACGCCCGGCGCGGTCGCGATCAGGTCTTTCACCCGCGTCTCGGCGTACTCGGTCAGCTCGCGCAGCGACGACGGACCGCTGATGGCCACGGCGAGAATCGGCGTTGATTCAGAGTCAAACGTCGAGATGACGGGCGGGTCGGTGCCCTCGGGCAGCTGCCGCACGATGCGCGACAGCTTGTCGCGAACGTCTTGCACAGCCTCGTCGATGGGCCGATCAAGCGTGAACGTGAGGTTCACGAACGAGAAGCCCTCGCGGTTGACCGAGCGCATCTCTTCGATGCCGGCGATGGTGTTCAGCTGCTCTTCGATCGGCTGGGTGATGCCGCTCTCGATCTCTTCAGGACCGGCGCCGGGCAGGGCGGTGAACACCGAGACGGTCGGCTGCTCGACGGCGGGCAAGAGATCGACGCCGAGCTTGCGGTACGACAGCAAGCCGACGACGACGAGCGCGAGGCTCATCATCAATGCAAACACCGGACGGTCGACGCTGATGTCGGCGATGCCGATGCCTTTGCCGTGTTCGACGCCTTCTTCGACGCCTTTTTCTGGGCCGCTCACTTCGCCGCCTCTTTCGCCGGCGCCGTCGTCGTCGCATTCGTCTTGTCGATCTCGATCGGCGCGCCCGGAAACAACCGCGCGATCGCGGTGACGATCACGCGGTCGCCGTTCTTGAGCTCGCCCGAGACCAGTGCGTCAGAGCCACGCTTGCGCAGCACTTGCACGCGGCGCTCGACGGCCTTTGGCGGGTCGGCGTCGTCGTCGACGACGTAGACGCGGGTGACGCCGGCGAGGCTGGCGACAGCGACTTCGGGGACGGCGATGACCGCTTCGTCGACGCCGGTGACGACTCTGGCGCGGGCGAACGATCCGGGTTTGAGCGAGCCTTTCGCGTTGTCGAACACGGCCTCGATGGGAAACGTGCGCGACCCGCTGTCGACGAGCGGACCGACCCGCGCCACCTCGCCATGCGCCGGCGTCGACAGCGGACCTGCTTCGACGTCGAGGGCCAGCCCTTTGACGACGACGTCGGCGTAGCGCTCGGGCACGTCGCCGCGCAGCTTCAGCGTGCCGCTGACGACGACCTGGGCGATCGGCTGACCGGCCTTTACGAGCTCGCCGAGCGAGACGAGGCGGGCGGCGACGACGCCGCCGACGGGCGAGACGATCGAGGTGTCGCGCACGCGCTTGTTGGCGAGGCCGAGGGCTGCGCGTTTGGCGCGTGCGACGGCGATGTTGGCGAGGGCGTCGTCGCGGGCTGCTGCGTAGGCGGCGTCGGCGACGGCGTCTTTGGTGCGGGCGGCGTCGAGGTCGGCGATGGCGGCGACCTTCTTGTCGTAGAGCTCTTGGATGCGCGCCAGCGTGCGCTTCGCCTCATCGCGATCGGCCAGCGCCCGCTTCACCGCCGACACGCCCTCGGGGGTCGCCGCATCGAGCCCGGCCTCGTTCGCGGGATCGACCCCGACCCGCGCCAGCGACGTGGCGTATTCGGCGTCGGCCTGGGCGGCCATCAACCGCGGCACCTGCGGCGCGAGCTGCACCAGCAATCCGCCCTCTTTGACGACGTCACCGAGGTCGGCGACCACGCGGTCGACGCGGCCTTCGACTTCGGCGCTGACGGTGACTTGTTCGCTGCCAGCGAGGGTGCCGGTGATCTCAATGACCCGATCGACCCGCTCTTCGGTCGCGCTGACGACGCGCACGACCACCGGTTTGCCCCCGGCCTTGTTTTTTCCACCGGCATTGGCCGGGTCGCCGCAGGAGGCGAAAATGCAGGCAGCGACGACGACAAATACGGCTCTCACGAGGCCTCCGACGGGTCTGTTGACGCTATCGGTGTCGACAGCGGCTTGACAGCGAATCGCGCGCCCCATAGGTGTGTCGTCGTCGCTGGCGTAGCTCAGTTGGTAGAGCATCTGCCTTGTAAGCAGGGGGTCACGGGTTCAACTCCCGTCGCCAGCTGAGAGCGTCGATCGCAGATTCGTCTGCGATCAGTGGATTGTGAGTGGCAGCTGACTGATGAAGAAGGCTGCAGAAGGGATTGAGTTACGGAGGGGTACCCAAGTGGCCAACGGGAGCAGACTGTAAATCTGCCGTATTTATACTTCGAAGGTTCGAATCCTTCCCCCTCCACCAACCTGGCATGATACGGTCTGAACATAGAGCGTCGCGGGCTTAACTCAGCTGGTAGAGTGCCAGCCTTCCAAGCTGGATGTCGTGGGTTCGAATCCCATAGCCCGCTCCGCTGCCAAAGCTCAGTTGGTAGAGCGCGTCCTTGGTAAGGACGAGGTCCCGGGTTCAAATCCCGGTGGCAGCTCCAAATAGACGTGAAATAAAGGCAAACGGCCCCTGCGGGCCGTTTGTCTTTTTTGGCGCGCATTCTGGCTGATTCATGCAGGCCTGAATGGCTTG
>JANNAY010000600.1:0-6313 GCA_031384945.1 Deltaproteobacteria bacterium | reverse complement strand
GAGGCCTATGACCTGACGTTGCGTGAGGGGACAGCAAAAGGTCCCAACGTCATGTACTTCGAGACCGGACAAGGAACCGCGCTGTCGGCCAACGCCCACCATGGCACCGACCAGCTGACGATGGAGGCCCGCGCGTATGGTCTGGCGCGGCGCTACAAGCCGTTTTTGGTCAACAGTGTGGTGGGCTTCATCGGCCCCGAATATTTGCAGAACGGCAAGCAGATCACGCGGGCGGGGCTCGAGGACCACTTCATGGGCAAGCTCATGGGCATCTCCATGGGTTGCGACGCTTGTTATACGAACCACGCCGACGCCGACCAGAACGACCAAGAGAACTTGGAGATGCTGTTGGCGATGGCCGGTGTGAACTATTTGATGGGCATCCCGATGGGTGATGACATCATGTTGAACTACCAGACCACGTCGTTTCACAACAATGCGGCCCTGCGCGACTTGTTGGGCTTGAGGCCCTCACCCGAGTTCGAGGCGTGGATGGAGAGCTTCGGGCTCTGGCGCAACGGCAAGCTGACGAAGCGCGCCGGCGACGCCTCGGTCTTCGCTTCGTCCTCGGGCAGCACGCGCAAGGTGGCCTCGTGATCGATGCGAAGTTGCTCGAGCAGATCGTGCGCGAGGTGGTGGCCGAGACCCTCGATCCGTCTTCGTCGCGTTCGCCGTCGTCGTTCGCACAGCCGCCCGCTGCCGAAGACTGCGACACCAACTGCGCGCCGCCTTTGCGCACCGAGCACCAAGAAGACGCCGCCGAATTGCGCCGCGTCGTCGCCGCCACGCCGGCGCGGCTCGCGCAAGGACGCGTCGGCACCCGCTACACCACAGCGAAATACATCGAGCTGCGCGCCGAGCACGCCATCGCCATCGACGCTGTGCACTCGCGCTTGCCCGACGACTTCGCGGCGAAGCACGGGCTCATCGATCTCAAGACGCGGGCGCGCGACCACCAGCGCTTTCTGCTGCACCCCGACGAAGGACGGCGCCTCGACGACGCCTCCAAAGACAAAGTCGTCAAAGAAGGCAGCAGAGGCGCCGACGTCGTCGTCATCGTCGGCGACGGCCTCAGCGCCTGGGCCGTGCAGAAGCAGCTGCCGGCGCTGCTGCCAGCGTTGATGGCGTCGCTGTCGGCCGAGCGCTTCAACGTCGGCAAGCCGCTGCTCGTGCGGCAGGCGCGCATCGGCGTGCAAGACGAGATCGGCGTTTTGCTCGGGGCGAAGTCGACGATCATCCTTGTCGGTGAGCGTCCGGGCCTCGGCACGGGTGATTCGCTGAGCATCTACACGGCCTTCAACCCGCGCTTGAACCAAGACAACTCCGAGAAGAACTGCATCTCGAACGTGCGCGACCTCGGCTTTCCGCCTGCTGAGGCGGCCGTCGAGTGCGCCAAGCTGATGCGGCGCACCTTTGACACCGGCGGTGGTGGGTTGAAGCTCGTCGGGGCGCCGAAGCGCGACATCGCGCGCCGGGTGGCGATGTGATCGCGCTGCCAGGACGACGAGGACAGAAGCCGCGTCGCCGCTCGGAGACCTCACCCGGCGCTGCGCGCCACCCTCTCACGCTGCGCGGAGAGGGCATCACCGGGGCAGCGTCAAGCTTGCGGCAGCTGGCGACAGCAACACGCTCTCTCAGCTCGAGGCTTCGCTCGATCGCAGGCCGTGTCGTCGACGGTTTCGTCAACGACAGCGTCGCGGTGATGCCCTCTCCGCGCAGCGTGAGAGGGTGGCGCGCAGCGCCGGGTGAGGTCTCCAAGCGCGAAGATGCTTCGGGACCACCGTGCTCCTCACGCGGCGCACGAGCGGGCAACAGCCAAAGAATGCGTCAGCGTCCCTTCTTTCAGGATCCACAATAGTGGCCAAGTCCAACACAGCCACCGTCTTCGACGTCGACCCCCACGCGGTCGAGCGCGAGCTCGCGTCGCTGACCTTTTCGCGCGTGATCACCGAGAACCCGATGGTGATGGTGCGGGCCGCGCACTGGCACAACCTCCTCGACGGACTGGGTCTTGGGCTGCCCTTCTTTCTCGTGCACGACCTCGGGCTGCTGCTCACCCAACCCCTGTCGCAGATCCAGCTGCAGCGGCGTGACAAGAGCCTGAAAATCGCCATCGACCGCGGCAATTTAAAGGTCGACGCCACCATCGAGCGCCTGCTTCAAGGATACGGCGAACTGCTGGTCGACCTGGCGCGCTCTGAGCTCTGCCAAAAGGCGTCGACCTCGGGACTGCAAGACGAGCTGCTGGCCGCCGTCATCGCCAAGGTCGTCGAACCCGTCGCCACCGCCGTCGTGCGCAAGGGACACAACCGCAAGCTGCCGCTCACCGTGCCGACCTACGAGGGGCTCGAGCCCGCGCACTTCGTCAACACCAGCGTCGTCGACGAGGTCAAAGGCATCCTCGCCACCGTCGTCGACGCGCGCACGCGCATCCGCGTCTGCCTCGAAGAGGTCGACCTCGACACGCTCAAGCTGCTCGAGATGTTCAAGAGCGAGGCCGGCGTCGGCGCCGACGGATCCGCCGACCTGCTCGACCTCTACCGCGCGCTCGCCACGCCCGCCGCCCACGACATCGCCAACTTCTCGCTCGATCTGCTGCCGTCGGTGCTCGAGACAAAAAAGAGCAGCGGCGTTCAAACATTCAGCATTGATGGATATGCGTCGATCGAGACGCGCGGCAACCTCGACTCGCTCTTGCCGTCAGAGCTCGCCTTCGACGACGACCTCTTCGACCGCCGCTACGCCGACAACGAATTGTTTTACTACGGTCGTGAAAAGCAAGACACGCAACGCGAGCGTCTTCATTATATCTTGGTTGATGCTTCCGCGAGCATGCGTGGGCTGCGCACCGTCTTCGCGCGCGGCCTCGCGCTGGCCCTCGCGAAGAAGATGACCCTGCGCGGCGAGACCGTGTGGCTGCGCTTCTTCGACTCGCGCCTTTACGAGCGGCAAGAGCTGTCGGCGTCCAAGATGCGCATCCCGTATCTGCTGTGCTTCCGCAGCGAGCGCGGGCGCAACACCACCCGCGTCTTCGAAGAGCTCGACCGCGAGCTCTCGCGTCTGCAGCGCGAGACGCCGAAAGAGGTCGTCGTCACCTTCATCACCCACGGCCGCTGCCAGGTCGACGTCAAGGTCGTCGAGGTCTTGCGCAACAAGGCCACGCTCTCGGGCGTGTTCGTGACGACGCAGTCCGACGAGATCCGCCTCGACTGGCTCGTCAAGCTGCACACGCACCACGTGATCGCGCCCGATGTGCTCGGCGACAAATCCGCCCGCAAAGACAGCGCGCTCAAGATTCTCAGCGAGCGCTGAGCCTTCTCAGAGCGACTCGGGCAATCCGAACGGCGCCATCTTCAAGGCCGGATCGACGGCCAGAAACGTGGGCGCCGATGCCGCTCATCGCGCACGGCGGCCAGCGCATCCGAAAGGGTTGAAACGGGAGCGTTCGCACCGCCGCCCGCCGTAGGTGGATCGCCCATGCTGTTCTCGCTCCGGTCGCTCTTGCTCCTCACGCTCGTCCCGCTGCTGGGCCTCGCAGCCGGCTGCCCCGAGGTCGCAGCCGGCGACGGCGGCGCCGTCGACCTCGACCGCGACGACGCTGGCGTTGACGACAGCTGCGCCGTCGACGACGACTGCGCCTTTGGCGAAGAGTGCCTCGACGGCGCCTGCGCCCCCGTCGACAGCGTCATCAGCGACGACGGCTGCCTCGACGACGCCGACTGCGACGAGGGCGCCCGCTGCGCCCTCGCCACCGGCGCCTGCATCCCCGACGCCGCCGCGCCGCCGCCCGCGCCGGGCCCGCCCGGTCCCTGCGCCGCCGGCGACGAACGCACATGCGGCCAGAAGGTCGGCGCCTGCGACTACGGCGTCGAGCGCTGTGGCGACGACGGACAGTGGCGCGGCGCCTGCGAAGGCGGTCGCGGCCCCGCCGCCGAGTCCTGCAACGGCGTCGATGACGACTGCGACGGCGACGTCGACAACGGCTTCGTCACCAACGTCGCCTGCAGCGCTGGCGTGGGTGCCTGCCAGCAAGACGGCTTCACCCGCTGCGCCGACGACGGCAGCGCCACGGTGTGCTCGGCCCCGGGGCTCGACCCGAGCGGACGCGAAGAGCTGTGCGGCAACGACGTCGACGACGACTGCGACGGCGTCGACGACGCCGCCGAATTCGCCGACCTCGGCGACGGCTGCAGCGGCGGCGTCGGCGGCTGCGCGGTCTCTGGCGTCGTCGTCTGCCGCGGCGATGGACGCGGCACCACCTGCGACGCCGTCCCCGCAGCACCTGGCCAAGAGCTGTGCGGCAACGGCGTCGACGACGACTGCGACGGCGTCGACGACGCCGCCGAATTCGCAGGCACAGGCGACGCCTGCAGCGTCGGATCCGTCTGCGCCGTCGCCGGCACCCTGCAGTGCGCCGCCGACGGCAACGGCCTCGCCTGCGTCACCGACACCGCCGTCGGACCCGAAGCCCTGTGCGACGGCAACGACGAAGACAGCGACGGCTGCCCCGACGACGGCTTCAACCTCGGCGCCGTCTGCGCCGCCGGCACCGGCGCCTGCCGCCGCAGCGGCGAGACCGTCTGCAACGCCAGCAACGACGGCGTCCGCTGCGACGCCGTCGCCGCCGCCCCCGGCGTCGAGCGCTGCGGCAACACCAGCGACGAAGACTGCAACGGCAGCCTCGACAACGGCTTCAACCTCGGCGCCGCCTGCACGGTCGGCGTGGGCGCCTGCTTGCGCGCCGGCGTGTTGGTCTGCGACGTCGCCAGCGGCGGCACCCGCGCCGTGTGCGACGCGGTGGCCGGCACGCCCACCGCCGAGCGCTGCGGCAACGCCGTCGACGAAGACTGCAACGGCGCCGTCGACAACGGCTTCGACGTCGGCGCCGCCTGCACCGCTGGCGCCGGCTTCTGTCAAAAAAACGGCAGCAAGATCTGCAACACGGCCAACACGCTGACGACGGTGTGCAACGCCGTCGCCGGCGCGCCCAACCCGCTGGGCGAGCTGTGCGGCAACGGCATCAACGACGACTGCGACGCCCAAACCGACGAGGGCTTCGCCAACCTCAACGCCAGCTGCAGCAACGGCGCCGGCGAGTGCAGCCGCCCCGGCGCGTTCGTCTGCAGCGCCGACCGCACCGCCACCGTCTGCAACGCCGTCGCCGGCACCGCCGTGCCCGAGAGCTGCGACGACAAAGACAACGACTGCAACACCGTCGTCGACAACGGCTGCGACGACGACGGCGACGACTTCTGCGACGCCGCCCTCGCCTTTGTCGGCAGCAGCGTCGCCGTGTGTCCGCGCTCGAGCAGCGCCAGCGACCTCGACTGCAACGACACCGACGACACGGTGAACCCTGACGCCGCCGAGGTCTGCCTCGACGCCCGTGATCAAAATTGCGACGGCGATCCGAGCGACGGCTGTCGCCCGTGCAGCACCGCCATCGACAACGATTTCGACGGCAGCAACGAGTGCCTCGACTGCGACGACACCGATGGCAGCGTCCGCCCCGGCGGCACCGAGCGCTGCGACGGCAAAGACAACGACTGCGACGACCGCTTCGACGAAGACTTCGACAGAGACGGCGACGGCTTCACCACTTGCGGCACCCTCTCCGTCGCCAGCGGCGGCGGCCTCGACCCCGCCCGCGTCGACTGCAACGACACCGCCGGCGCCGGCGCCAACACGTTTCCCGGCGCGTGCGAGCTGTGCGCCAACGCCGCCGGCCCCGTCGCCTGCGGCGCCGCCAACGACCGCGGCAACGCCGTCGACGAGAACTGCAACGGTTTCGTCGACGAGACGTGCGCGCCGTGCACCACCGCCGACAGCGACCGCGATGGTGCGAGCCAGTGCGACGGCGACTGCAACGACAACGACGCCGTCGTCGGCCCCGGACGCGCCGAGGTCTGCGACGGCAAAGACAACGACTGCAACCGCAACACCGTCGAGAACTGCGGCGTCGGCGACCGCTGCGGCACCCGCGCCGCTGGACCGTTCCCCGCCAACACCGACGCGTGCCGCGAAGACCTCATCTGCGTGACGCCCATCAACAACTCCGGCGCCGCCAGCGGTGACCCGACGTGCACGTCGCTGTGCAACTCGTCGTTCTTGAACGCCGGCGTCGGCGATGGTTGCCAGAGCGGACAAACCTGCAGCGTCAACCTCGTGCCCACCGCCAACCTCGAGGGCTGCCAGCCGACGACGGCGACCCTCGGCACCGGCCGCGGCGGCGACGCCTGCAGCGGCGACGCGCAGTGTCGCTCGGGCACCTGCATCAACGTCACTGGACCGGGCGCCATCGACTTCTGCCACG
>JANNAY010000584.1:0-7582 GCA_031384945.1 Deltaproteobacteria bacterium | reverse complement strand
ACGACGACGACAGCGCAGGGGCCGGCGGGGGCGTCCCGGGCGGACCCAGAGCACAACCTCGAGGCGCCAGGATCCCCGCGGAATCCACGAGCTACCCCCGCCTAGTGCTTGTGCTCGGGCCCGCCCCGGGATGCCCGCGTCGCCCCGTCAAACACCGACCAACCTTCGAGAGCCGCTGCCGAGAGTTTGTGCTCTGGCCGACACGGGGTGCCAGCGTCGGGCGCGTCATCGAGGCGACACCGACGGCCAGCGATCACCCAAGCAGGACGCGATCGAGTGCGTCGTACCCAGCAGAGATGCCGCTCTCCATCGGCGACGCCAGCACGGCATCGCGCACAGCCTTCGACGCATAGGTGACGGTGTTGATCGACGTCGTCACCGGCCCCATGTCGACGAGCGAGAGCCGACCGCTGGCTTCGCCCTCGTACCAAGCTTGGTCGAACTTTTCGGTGCTCGAAAACCCAGCTGGCGCGTCGATCGCGAGGTAGGTGCCGCCCATGCCCATCTCGCTGCCATCAGGACCCCGCCAGACGAAGCGGTAGCTGCCGCCAACGCGCAGGTCGACGTCGCAGACGGCGAAGAACCAGCCGGCGTGCGCGCCCATCCACCGCTTCAAGAGCGCAGGCTTCGTCCAACAATCAAAGACCAACGGACGCGGGGCGTTGAACGTTCGCGTCATGACGATCTCGCGATCGTTGGGGGTGGTGATCGAGAGCTTGTTGCCAGACGTCATTTCTTGCTCCGTGCTTTCTTGTCGGCGCCTTTGAGGTCTTCGAGGACGTCGTCGAGGTCGTCGAAGTTGCCCTCCCAAAATTCTCGGTACTTCTGCAGGTAGACGTTGGCCTCTTCGAGGGGCGCAGCCTCGAGACGCGACGGACGACGCTGCGCGTCTTTGCCGCGCGAAATCAGTCCAGCGTGCTCGAGCACCTTCAAGTGCCGCGAGACCGCCGGCTGCGTCATGTCGAAGGGCGCGGCCAGTTGCGCCACCGTGGCCTCACCCGTCGACAAGCGCTGCAAGATCGCCCGCCGTGTCGGATCGGCGAGGGCAGAAAAGATCGCGTCGAGGCGATCGGACGCGGCATTTGCGTAACCTGCTGCTTGCATAACGACAGTGTTATGCATCGGCAGCACTGGGTCAAGCGCGCAAAAGAAAGACGCGGCCCTGTCGAGGTGCCGCGTCGCTCTTTGCCATCAGGATCGGTGAGATCAGCGCAGCTGGTTGTCACCACGCCGCGGCGCCTCGCTCTTGTTGCGCGGGGCCGACTTCTGTCCGACGAACGCCGGCGCGAGGTTGCGCGAGACCGCCTGCCAGTACTGGCCCTGCGGCGTCTCTTGCTGGTCGGGCGGGAGGATGGCGTCGATCGGGCACTCGGGCTTGCAGGCGCCGCAGTCGATGCACTCGTCTTGGTTGATCACCATCATGGGCTGACCGGCGCCGGTGTAGCCGGCCGGGACGGCAGCCACCGTGTACATGACATCAGCGGGGCACACGGCCTGACAGGCCGCGTAAACCTCGGAGATGCACTTGTGGGTGATGACGTGGGGCATCTTGGACTCTCCGTCTCTCGTGAAGCTTGCAGGTGCTGTGGCGTTATCCACCGTCGTCGCGCGCCGGCGCAAGCGATCGCCCTTCACTGCCTCAGGACTTGCTCAGGGCGACAAAAACCGCAGCACGAGGCCGGTGACATCGCGCTGGTTCATGATCAGCGTGTGAATCGCGTCGACGACGACGAATTCGGCGCCGTCTAATTTGCATTCGTCGACGCTGACGACGCCGTCGTTGGCAGCGCCCTTCCACGGCGAGCGCGCAAAGCGGGGGCCGCCGTCGCCGGCGATCACGAGGGTCGGCACCTGCGGCACCGGCAGGGCGGCGTAGAAGTTGTCGTCGTCGAGCAGCTTCTTGCCGGCGTCTTGCGTCAGGGCGCGAAACACCGGCGATCGCTCGAGGGCCCGCGCCAACGCCGGCGGGTGGTTGGGCGGCGCCAGCATCACGAGGCGCTTCAGCCCGGGCAGGCGCGGCAGCGCCTTGCGCGTGATGATGTTGCCGAGGCTGTGGCCGACGACGGCAAATCCGTCGTCGTCGTCGACGTTGTCTTCTTTGGCGTCGATGTGGGCGACCCAGCCGTCGACGATGGTCTCGATCGACTGGCGCGACACCAGATAGCCAAACGAGCTCGTCGTGTGGCCGGCCTGGCGCAGGCGCCGCCCCAAGAGGGCCATCGAGGCCGACGATCGGCCCATGCCGTGGATGAGAAACACCCGCATATGTCGCCCTCATACCAGCAAGCGACGCCGAGATTGACGGTGCGGCGTCGTTGGGCGAACCCACCAGGCCGTGGCCAACACGGTTCCCACCCACATCGCCATCATCATGGACGGCAACGGTCGCTGGGCCGAAGAGCGCGGCTTGCCGCGCCTCGCTGGCCACCAGCAGGGCGCGCAGACCGTGCGCGAGATCACGACGGCGTGCCGCGAGCTCGGCGTCAAACACCTGACGCTCTACTCATTCTCGACCGAGAACTGGTCCCGCCCCGACGACGAGGTCGATGGCCTCATGAACCTGTTGCGGGGCTACCTCATCGACGAGCTGCCGACGCTGCAAAAGAACGGCGTCAAGCTCTTGACCATCGGCGACACCAGCCGTCTGCCCCTGCTGGTGCGCACAGGCCTCGAGGCGACCAAGGCGGCGACGTCGTCGCTTTCGGGCATGACGCTGACGTTGGCGCTGTCGTACGGCTCGCGCGACGAGATCGTCGGCGCCGTCAAACGCACAGCCAAAGCCGTCAAAGCCGGCAAAATCGACGTCGACGCCATCGACGCCGGCTACTTCGCCTCGCAGCTCGAGACTGCCGGCACGCCCGATCCTGACCTCGTCATCCGCACCAGCGGCGAGCACCGTGTCTCGAACTTCTTGCTCTGGCAGTTGGCCTATGCCGAGCTCTACTTCGCCGAGGTCGCCTGGCCCGACTTCGGCCGCGCCCACCTCGACGCCGCGCTGGTCAGCTTTTCGCAGCGCCAGCGCCGCTTTGGTAAGACCGGCGCGCAGATGAAAGCCAAAGCATGAGCCCTGAGCAAACCGCTCCCCCGGCGCCCGCGCCGAAAGGGCCGAGCAATCTCGCCTTGCGACTCTTGTCGGCGGCGGTGCTGCTGCCGATCGCCATCGCCGCGTTCATCGTCGGTGGTTGGTGGTTGAAGGGCCTCGCTCTCATCGCCTCCGCCGCCGCCTTCTTCGAGTACGGCGCCGTCGTCGCGAAGAAAGACAACCTCGCCCGCGCGCTGTTGATGGTCGTGGGCCTGTTCACCACCGTCACCGGCACGCTCGTCGGCACTGACGGCTTCCCCTTCAAGCTCAACGACGCCGCCGAGCCCATCGTCGCGCTCATCGCCTTGCAGTTCGCCTTCGTGACCATCAGCGCGCTGTTCGTGCTGCGTCCCGGCACTGACCTCGTCATCGCGTTTCGCAACGTGGCGTTGCTGGTCTTTGGTGTCGTCTGGATCGCCCCGGGCATGATCTCGATCAGCCGCTTGCGCGACCTCGGCAATTCGCAGCCCGCGGTGGCCGCCGGCGCGTTCTTGCTGACGGCGATGGTGGCCACCTGGGGCAACGACACCTGCGCCTATTTCGCTGGGCGCTTCCTCGGCAAACACAAGATGGCCGGCCCGATCTCGCCCAAGAAAACGTGGGAGGGGTTCGTGGGCGGCGCCATCGGCACGCCCCTGTTCTTGCTCGCTGCCCGCGCGCTCTTTCCGAACGCGTTCGCGCCGGTCAGCACCATCGACATCCTCGTGGTCTCGCTGCCCGTCGCGTTCCTCGGCCCCGTCGGCGACCTCGCCGAGTCGCTGTGGAAGCGGGCTTACGACGTCAAAGACTCGGGCAACCTCATCCCCGGCCACGGCGGCATGCTCGATCGCGTCGACGCCGTCTTCTTCGTCGCGCCGTGGGTGCTCGGCTACTTCGTCGCTCTGCAGCCGCTGCTGCAGTAGCCGCGTTCACCTCCCGCTGTGGGTCGGTGGCAAACGGCACCGGGCCTACTTCTTCGCAGTCAGCGCGTTGGCGATGTTCTTCGCTTCGTCGCTCGACGGCGCGAGCTCGAAGACGCAGCGGTAGTGGTTGAGGCCGCTGCCGACGTCGCCCGTCTGCATCCGGATCTTGCCAAGCATGTAGTGGCCCTTCGCCGTGCCCGAGCGCGCCTGCGCCTCGTTGGCGCGCGCGGCGGCCTTGGCGAGGTCGCCGCTCTCGAGCTCGAGCTGCGACTTCAAGAGCAGGTCGTAGGCGGCTTCGACGTCGGCGGTGGCGGCGCTGGCGCGGGCGCAGCCGTTGCTGGCCGCCGGCGCCTCTTTCTGCGTCGCTTTGGCGATGCCGAAGCCGGCGGCGAGGCCGACGACGACGGCGACGACGACGGCGACGACGGGGACGCCGCCGCTGGCAGCGACGACGTTGGCGTTGCCGCCGAAGTTGCCGCTCTGTGAATTTCCCAGCGAACCCTGCGCGCCGCCCATCGATCCGCTCGGTGATCCGGCCTGGCCGCCGGCTTCGATGCCCGACGGGCGCGCCGTCGTCGGCATGCGCGATCGATCGAGGGTCAGCGGCGCCAACGACGGCTGCGAAGGCTCCAACGTCGACGTCGACCGCTGCACCGTCGGCGCGTTCTGCATCGGGGGCGTGACTTGCATCGCACCGCGCGGCAGCGGCTGCGGCTGCGGACGCGCCGCGGGACGCAAGGTGCCCGGCGTGCCGGGCTGCGAGTCGGGCATGCGGGCGTCGCGCTGCGGCACGTGCTGCGTGGCGATGTTGTCGTCGTCGAGGGCGGCGCCGGCGATGGGCACGCCCGTCGGCCGCGACTGCGGCGTCTTCTGCGACATCGACGACGCCAACGACGACGACGGCGGCGCCAGCGACGGCGACGACGCGGGCCGCAGCTCGGTGACGTCGGGCGGTGGCAACACGTAGTCGACGATGGGCGCGAGCTCAGCGACGGCTGGGCCGCCGAGCTCGTTCAAGCACTTCGCCAGCGCGCGGCCAAAGGCGGCGACGTCGGCGAAGCGCTCGTCGGGGTTCTTCGACAGCGCGCGCAAGAGCGCGTTGTCGATCGAGGGCGTGATGCTCGCGCGCAGCGACGACGGCTTCGGCGTCGGCCGCCGGATGATCTTCTCGAACATCAGCAGGTCGTTCTTGTCTTGAAAGAGCCGGCTGCCGGTCAGCAGCTCCCAGACGACGATGGCGGCGGCGAATTGGTCGACGCGCTGATCGATCGCCTGCGCCAGCGCCTGCTCGGGCGCCATGTACGGGATCTTGCCCTTGATGTTGCCCGTCGCCGTGTGCGTCTCGCGCCCCGTCGCCTTGGCCACGCCGAAGTCGGTGACCTTCACCGTGCCGTTTCTGTCGATCAGGATGTTCTGCGGGCTGACGTCGCGGTGAATCAACATCAGCGCCACCCCGCGCTCGTCTTTCAGCGCGTGCGCCGCGGCGAGTCCCTGACAGACCTCGACGCCGATGCGCAGGGCGTGGGCGATGCCCAGCATCTCGTTCTTCGCGCGCAGCTTTTTTTGCAGCGACGACGCATCGAGGCCGTCGACGAGCTCCATCGCCATGTAGAGGCGGCCGTCGTACTCGCCGCTGTCGAAGACGCGCACGATGTTCGGGTGCAAGAGCTTGCTCGCGAGCACCGCCTCGTCGCGAAACATCGCCGCGTACTCCGGGTTCTCCATCATCTGCGGCAACATGCGCTTGAGCGCGATCGGCCCCTGCACGCGCCCGTCAGGACGCGAGGCGACGAACACCTCGGCCATGCCGCCAGCGGCGAGAAAGCGCTCGAGCACATACGGACCGAAGCGCTGCGGGTAGGTCATCGCTGATGCTTCTAGCGGATTGTCTTGGACGTCGTCGCCGACGCCGGGACGGGTTGGGCGCCGCCGAAGAGGTCGTTGTCGTAGTCCATGTCGACCTTGGCCCCGCTCTGCACCGTCAGATTGCCGGTGGCGGCGACGATCATGCCGAGAAAGTGAAAGGCGCTGTCGCCGAAGCCGTTCTCGATGTTGATGTTGCCGTCGATGGCGACCAGCGAGCCGCCAAAGGTGGGCTTCGTGCCGTTCTTCAAGTCGACGTTGCCTTTGACCACGAGCGAGGCGAAGGGGGCGTGCTCCATGCCGAAGCCGAAGGCGTCGTTGGTGTCGCCTTCGTAGTTGCCGTCGACGACGAAGGTGGCGAGGCCGAATTCGGCGGGGCTGGCGTCGTTGTTGGTGGGTGAGGGGCTGCCGCTGTCGCTGATCATCGTCGACGTTTTCTGGTTGCCGGGGGCGAAGCGGTACACGCCTGCGGGCAGTGCCTTGGTGTTGTGCAGCAGGATGTGGCCGAGAGCATCGACTTCGGCGGCCACGTTGGCGGTGTTGCAGCCGGCGCTCGGGTCGCAGCCAACAGGGCTCGCCCCGACGCCCTTCCACAGCGTCTTGCACTGCGACCAGTCTGGCTTCTGTGTCGAGAACCCGATGGCAGCGCTGATGCCTGCGGGGTTGGCGACCAACGAGATTGATCCCGTCGTTTGGTCCGGCTTCCACACGTTGCCGCTGATTTCGGGCGAGTTCATCGCGTTGACGGCGATGCCTGCGGGCAACCCGAGCATGACCGGCACCCAACATTTCTTGCGGTCGGTCGCTGTCAGGATCTCGGCCACCGACGTCGGCGACGGCAAGCGATCGCTGACCGACGCGGGGTTAATCGGATCGGGGCCGTCGCAGCCGCTGCGCGAGTCGTCCCAGAAGAACAGGCCCGAGACGGCGACGTCGTTGACGACGTAGAAGTTGCACTTCGGTTGATTGCGGTTGAACCAAAACGCCTGGTCGGGATCGAAGTGTGGCGGGTCGCTGAACGGCGAAGACGGCACCGGCGTGGCGAACGTGCTGCAGTGACCGACCGGACACGACGACGCGGCCGACGTCACGCTGCCCGTGATGTTGCCCTGCGCGGTCGGACGCCCGCAGGCCTGGTCGCCCGAGAAGTTGATGTTGCCGCCGGCGGAGATGTCGCCGACGTTGGAGCAGAAACGCAGGTCGCCGTTGAAGTCGATGTTGCCCTTCACATGGATCGCCGGGCCGGGCAGCGACGCTGTCGACGTGTGCAGCCGGCGCAGCATGGTGCGGTGCCGCGCGCTGGCGGGCTCGACGCCGGGGTAGATGCCGATGATCGAGATCCACACCGTGCGGTTGCGGTCGCGGAAGGGGTTGTTGTCGCCGAAGTCGGGACCTTCGGTGCAGCCCTTGCCGGCTTCGACGCGGTTGCTGGTGAAGGGGGTGAGGTTGCTGTTGACGAACGCGTCGTCGGCGTCGTCGTCGAAGCGGATGAGATAGGCGCCCTTGTTGAAGGGCACCGCGAGGTATTTGCGGCCTTCGAAGTCTTTGACGACGCCGTCGCTGAAGCGCGGCAGGCCGACGTTGTTGGTCATCGTCTGCGGCGACGCGCCCACCGAGGCGACACAGTTCACGGCGAGGGTCGGGTCGAGCAGCAGGTCGTAGTCGCGTTCGACGTCGGCGACGCGCTCGGCGTAGGCGACGGCGCGCTCCATTCCTGCGAGCGCGATGGTCTCGC
>JANNAY010000583.1:0-2084 GCA_031384945.1 Deltaproteobacteria bacterium | reverse complement strand
CTACCGCATCCGCGCCGAGGCCAACGGCTACGTCGCCCGCGAGCGCGACTGCCTGCCGCTCGACGCGGGCGGTGAGCGCTTCTGCAGCATCGGCCTCCTGCCCGTCGAACCTTCTGAGGGCGAGGGCGAAGGCGTCGTCGGCGAAGGCGAAGGCGAAGAAGGCGAAGGCGAAGAAGGCGAAGGCGACACCGCCGAAGGCGAAGGCGACACCGCCGAGGGCGAAGGCGAAGGCGGACAGATCCAGATCGAGCGCGTCGTCATCCGCAACAAGCCGCAGGTGAAGGGCGGCTGCTCCAGCGCCGGCGTCGACGTCGGCGCCTTTTCCGTCTTGTCGCTCGGGCTGCTGTTGCTCGCCCGCCGTCGTCGTCAGGCTCTGCCGTTCGCCGCGGCGCTGGCGATGATGGCCGCGTCGCAGGCGTCAGCGGTCAAGACGACGACGGCGAAGACGCTGTCGCAGACGGCGTCGTCGAAGAAGCTCGTCGACGAGCGCGTGCTGCTGAAGGGCGCGATCTCGACGTCGATCCCGTCGCCCAACGGACAGCGGCTGCTCGTCAGCGACGACCACTACGACAACCTCACGGTCGTCGACCTCAAGACCGGCTTGAAGACGACGCTGACGACGGCGAAGCGCGCCGGCTTCCGCCCCGTCTGGGTCGACGACGCCCACGTCGCCTACCGCAACGGCGCCGCCCCCTTCGACGGACAGCCCCTCGTCACGCTCGACGCCAGCACGGGCGCCTTTGTCGGCCCCGCTGACTTCGGCGGACGCGCGCACCTCGGCGTCTCTCAAGCCAACGACGTCGTCACCATCGGCACCGTAGTCGACGAAGCCGGCACCCTCAACGGCGCCAGCGTCGTCTCACCCACCGACGACCGCTGCTTCGCGCCGCAGCTCAACACTGCCCGCGGCGTCGTCGTCGTCTTCGAGTGCCTGCGCACGGGCCTCTGGCTGCACCAAGACGGCACCACGTTGGCCCTCGGACACGGCGGCCACCCCTTCGTCGCCCACGACGGCAAGACCCTCGTCTTCACAGCCTCCACCGACGAAGGCCACGTCGTCACCGCCGCCGACCTCGTCGTCGTCGACCTCACGGCCAAGAAGCTCGTCGGCCAACGCATCACCACCGACCGCATCGAGCGCGCCGCCGCGGTCTCCGACGTCGACGCCGCCGGCAACATCGTCGTCGCCTTCGTCGTCAGCAAGGCCGACGCCGCCTCCGACCTCGTCACAGCCACCCTGAAATGACCCGCGTCGGCGACGTCGTCGACGTTCACACGCACATCCTGCCGAAGCACATCCCGCGCTGGGCCCATCAGTTCGGTGCGGGCGGCTTCATGTCCCTCGAGCACATCCCCGGCACGTGCAAAGCAAAGATGGTCCGCGACGACGGCAAGTTCTTTCGCGACGTCGACGAGAACAGCTGGAGCGCCGCCGCCCGCCTCGCCGACTGCGACAGAGACGGCGTGACGGTGCAGGTGCTGTCGACGGTGCCGGTCATGTTCTCGTACTGGTGCAAACCGGCCCACGGCGCCGTCGTCGCCCGCTTCTTGAACGACGACCTCGCCGCGACGGTGGCCACGGCACCGGATCGTTTTATCGGGCTTGGAACGCTGCCCTTACAAGATCCTGAAGCGGCCTGCCGCGAGCTCGAACGCTGCATCAAAGACCTCGGCTTCGCCGGCGTCCAAATCGGCAGTCACATCGAGACCGGACCAGACCCCACCGACGAGCGGTGGAACTTGTCTGACGCCCGGCTCTTCCCGGTTTTTCAGACGGCAAATGCCCTCGGTGCCGCCATCTTCATTCACCCCTGGGACATGATGGGTGAAGCGCGAATGCAGAAGTATTGGCTGCCGTGGCTCGTCGGCATGCCCGCCGAAGAATCCCTCGCCATCTGCTCCCTCATCTTCGGCGGCGTCTTCGAGCGGCTGCCCGACCTGCGCGTCTGCGTCGCCCACGGCGGCGGATCCTTCGCAGCCACCCTGCCCCGCATCGAGCACGGCTTCCACGTCCGCCCCGACCTCGTCGCCATCGACAACGTCAGGGCGCCGTCGTCGTACCTCGGACGCTTCTGGGTCGACGG
>JANNAY010000560.1:0-2226 GCA_031384945.1 Deltaproteobacteria bacterium | reverse complement strand
CTGCGCGGCTTGCGCGTCGGCGTCAACGTAGACGCCGCCACCGACATCGACGTCGAGTACTTCGTGCCGGCGGCGCGGTGGGTGCCGTCGTACGCGCTGCATTTGTCGTCGACGGCAGAGCAGCCGACGCGGGCGCGTCTCGTCTTGGGCGCGCTGATCGCGCAGGCCACCGGAGAAGACTGGGACGACGTCGAGCTGCGCGTCTCGACCGTCGATCTGCGGCGCGAGACGACGCTGCCGGTGCTGCACTCGTGGCGCATGGGACGCGCCCAGGCCAACAAGACGCGAGGCTTTCGACCGCTGCCGTCTGACTTGCCGACGTTGTTTTCGGGCTGGGATCGGTTTCCGCAGACGCCGTCGCCCCTGCCTTCGACAACGACGCCGACGAAGCCTGCGCCGATGAAAGACGACTACCAGATGCGCTCTGAGGGCGAGCTGAAGAGCTTCGAGCACCAGCGCACCGACGCGATGGTGGCGTCGATGGAGCAGCAGAAAAAGCGCGCCTACGACGAAGAAGAAGAAGGCGCCGGCGAGAGCGCCGCCGACGACGACGACAGCTTCGGCGCCGACCTCGACGACGGCGCTCCCCGCGACGCGCGCGAGATGTCAACGCGACTGTCGGCCCCAGAGATGGCTGAGCCGATGCCCAAGACCGCGATGTTCGGTGGGTTCGCCGCGCAACCGTCCGCGCCGCGCAACGCGCCGTCGCCGTCGCGGGCTTCGGCGCCGCGGGCGGGGTCGGCGGGCGGCGGCGGCATGATGTTCGCCAGTGACATGCTCTCGTCCGTCCCGAGCGCGATGCCGTCGCAGCCCCTCGTCGTCGACGAATTGCCGCCGCGGCTGCGCACCAGCGCCATGCGCATGGCAGCACCTGGCGAAGGACAGCGCGGGCTGCTCTTGCCCCTCGACGCCACCAAGCGCCTCGAGTGGCTGCTCGACGCCTCCGAGGTCAAAGGCGGCGTCGACGACGGCGCGGGCGCTCACCACGAGCTGCGCCGCGCCATCGCCGCCCTCGACGACGCTGCCCGCCGCTTGCGCTCGCGCGCCCTGCCCCGCGGCACCGTCAACGTCGCCGGCTCCGGCGTCAGCGCTGTCTACGGCGGCGGCGGCCGGTCGGGCGCCAGAGCCAGCATCCCCGGCGACGGCAACGACCACCGCGTCGAAGTCCACGACGACAGCGGCGACGCGGGCATCGTGCATCTGGCGGTGCCCCGCGAGTCGCTGGATGTCTGGCGGGCCTGTCGCTTTCAACCGTCGGGCGCGCTGCCGCCAGGTCCCGTGCAGGTCTACGAAAACGGCGCCTTTGTCGTCGCTGGCCGCGTCGACGGCGGCGGCGGCGGCAAAGCACTGACCATCAACCTCGGCGTCGACCCGGACGTGCGCATCAAGGCGCGCACGCCGACGGCGCTGCAGAGCGAGAAGGGCATGCTCGGCGGCACCACCCACATGGAGCACAAGGTGGTCACCGAGCTGCGCTCGACGAAGGCTGTGCGTGTCGAGCTGCGGCTCTTCGATCGCGTGCCGACAGCCGACGAGCATCAGAAAGACATCGCCGTCTCAGCGGTCGTGGCCAAGCCGCCCGCCGCCGCCGTCGACAAAGGACCAAAGGACGAGACCCTCAAGGGCGGTCTGCGCTTCGACGTCGTGCTGATGCCCGGCGAGGCCCGCACCATCGAGCACAGCTACACGATCACGCTGCCGGCGAAGTCCGAAGTGGTGGGAGGAAACCGCCGTGAGTGAGTCAAGAGAACAAGACGTCGCCTACGTCGTCGCCGCCGTCACCGTCTACGAAGACCGCGCCGACGTCGTCAGAGAGGCCGTCGTCGAATTGGGCGAAGGGCCTGCCATCCTCGCGTTTCGTGGCGTCTCGGCCCTCGTCGACGAAGACCGGCTGATGGCGCGGCTCGAAGGCGCCACGATCGGAACGAGTCTGGGTCACGTCGACGACGTCGTGGTCGTGCGCCGCTGGGTCGACGACGGCAAAGACGAGATCGTGCGGCGGCGCGCCGAGCGGCAGGCCGCGCGCGAGCAGCTCAACGACGAGCTGCGCGCCGTCCACGACGAGGTCGACCACACCAGCCGCGCTGTGGCCTCTGCCGACGCTGCCCTCAGCGTCTGGCTCGACGGACAGCGACGCGCCCTCGGCAAAGGCGCCGGCGACGACTCACTCGACAAAGGACTGGCCGAATTCAGAGCGACGTTGACAGCGTCGTCGACGACGCTGGC
>JANNAY010000527.1:0-2256 GCA_031384945.1 Deltaproteobacteria bacterium | reverse complement strand
CCGCGGCGAATCCCAAGTCTGCGCGGTCAGCGTCGGCGGGGAAGAGGGCGGCGAAGTTGCCGACGTCGCCGGGGACGAGGTCGGCAGCGACGCCGCCTGCGCCGTAGACGTTGGCGGTGGCGGCGAAGACGCGCTTGAGGGCGCGGCCTTCGACGACCTCGACGACGAGGCCGTTGACGGCGGCGCCACCGTCGACGGCGATGGCGGCGAGGCCAACGCGCGACGCCGGGATGTTGAGGTGCGCGTAGAGGGCGCTGCCGATGATCGCCCGGGCGAGGCTGGGGTCGCGGCCCGAGGTGTCGAGCACGACGTCTTCGAGACCGCGAAAGCGCGCGAGGGCATCGAAGGTGACGCGGCGCAGGCCGCCGCCGAGGTCGGCGACGGTGCAGGCGACGGCGGCGTCGTCGTCGAAGGTGAAGCTGCAGGGCGACGTGGTCAGCGACACGACGGCGAGCCGCGACGGGTCGAAGACGCCGTCGCCCAGCACGACGGGAGCGATGTTGGGGTCGCCGATGGTGGGCTCGTTGGCGGCGAAGGGGCCGACCTTGTCGTCGAGGCGTCCCCATGTGAAGGCCTCGGCGGTCTGCTCGACGACGACGCTGTCGATGACCTGTGCGCTCGGATCGAGCAGCACCAGCGGGCCGTTGTTGCAGTCGATGTTGAAGTCGAAGCCTTCGGCGGCGCCGCTGGCCTCGGTGACGACGACGCGGCCGCCGGCGGGCACGTCGGTGGCGGGCAGGGTGAAGCGCGTCAGCGGGTCTTCGGTGTCGGTGGCGACGATGAAGCCGCCCATGTTGATGGCGGCGGCGCCGACGTTGACCAGCTCGATCTTTTCGAAGCCGCGGCAGTCGACCTCGTTGATGCGCAGATCGGCCTGCACAAACGCCTGGTTCGGCTGGCCGCGCGTCGGAAAGCTCTCTTGAAAGACCCCCGCGCGATCGATCGGCTCGGGCAGCCGCGACCAGGTGCTGCCGCGACCCGGCGAGACGATCAGCGTGGTCTCGTCGACGCTGTCGCCGTCGTCGAGCAGCTCGATGTGGTCGTCGCAGCCGATGCCAAAGGCGGCGACGTCGAAGGCGCGGCGGCTGCCGGGCTCGAGCACGCCGAACAGCGGCTCGCGGCGCTCGACGAGGTTGATGTCGTCGGTCACCGAGAACGCCTGCAGGTTGATCGCGGCGCTGCCGGTGTTTTTCACCTCGACCCAATCGCCGCCCTGGCACGAGATCTCAGAGAGGACGACGTCAGAGGCGCCCTCGCCTTCGCCTTCTTCGCCTTCGCCTTCGCCTTCGCCTTCGCCTTCACCCTCGCCACGCTCGTCGGCCGGACAGCCTGCGACGGCAGTGACGACGACGAAGAGGGCGGACACAAACGAAAAGTCAGCGCTGCGCATGCAAAGACCTTAGTCGAAGAACGAAAACTCGCTCAGAGCGGAGACGGGGGCGACGATGAGATCCATGCTGCTTTTTGCCCTCGCGCTCAGCGCCCCGGTCCTGCTCGCGCAAGAAGGCGTCGCCGTCGACGTCGCGGTCGTCTCCGTCAGCGAAGACGTCGTCGTCGTCGACGCCGTCAGGGCCGGCGTCGTCGTCGCCGCCCGCGAGCGCGATCTCAAGGTGGTCGACCTGCTCGCCCAGGGGCTCGTGCGCGAGTGGAACAGCTGCCGCGACCTCGCCTGCCGCCGCGCGCTGGCCACGCGGCGCGGCGCCGAGTGGCACATCGTCGTCGACGTCAGTGACGACGTCGCCTTGCACCTCGTCGATGGTGACAAAGAGCTGGCAGCCGTGCGCTTGCAGGGTCCGCGCTTCGCGCAATTGGGGCGCGTCAACGCCGCCGTCGACGAGCTGCTCGATCAGGTGCGGCCGCGGGCCGAGGTCGAACGCGCGCGGTTGCTGCAGCTGGCCCGCGAACGCCAAAAGGCCGGCGACGTGCGGGGGGCGGCGGCGGCGCAGTCTGAAGCCTTTGCCAGGGTCGTCGACGACAAGGCCGTCGACGTCGTTGCCGCCTGGGTCGTCAGCCTCGACCGCGCAGGCGACGCTGCCGGTGTCGACGCCGCCTTTGACGCCGCCGAAACTGCACTGCTGGCGCCCGAGTCGCCGCTGTCGCCGCCCGCGCGCGCCCGCTTCGTGGCGTCGTTGGGACAGCACCGCTGGCAGCGCGCCCTCTTGCTCTCGGCCATCGCCGACGCCGACAGTGGCCCGGACCACACGACGTTGGCGCTGGCGGCGCAGTCGGCGTGGCAGACGCTGGCGACGTCGACGT
>JANNAY010000510.1:0-3629 GCA_031384945.1 Deltaproteobacteria bacterium | reverse complement strand
CGGCGATGGCGGCTTCGCCAGAGGCCTGCGTCTCGAGTGCGTCGAGGGCTGCAGCACTGTAGTCAGTCGTGCAGTTGTTGGTGCCGGTGGCGTTCGGGCGCAGCGGACAGAATGCCTTCACGATTGGATCGGCGTCGGTGCAGATGCCGATGAGGTCGCAGGCGGTGTTGGTCGTGTTGTCAAAGCAGCCAGCGAAACGGGCTCGCTGCGCGGCGGGCAAGTTGGTGATGTTCGAGTACGACCAGCCGCGGACATCGGCCGAACCCGGTCCGGGGTTGCCGAAGGCGAACTTGGCCGCGCCACCCGTACCAACGGGATCGATGCTGCCCCCTTCAGCACGGAACTGAACATTGCCCACGCGCGTGAAGTTCGTGAAGCGATCAGCGAGCGAGACGCTGCAGTTCGTCTCGAACGGGGCGAACTGTGCGGTCGACTCGCAGACGAGCGAGCTGTGCTCGCTGTTCGGCAGGCCGCCGACGATGGCGATGACGTCGGAGCTCGCCTGCAGCGTGCGGCCGCCGAAGTTGGCGGTGGCTTCGACGACGACGGGGCCGGCGACAAGGCCGGCGTTGACGATGGCCTTGATCAGGCCACCGCCGTCGGTGACGAGGCCGCCGTCGACTGTGACGTCGGGATCGGAGGCGATCTCGGCGAAGGTCACGGGCAAGCCGGCGATCGGCTCGGCATTGTCGTCGAGCAACTGGAAGGTCAGCACAGCCGTCGTCGCGATCGGGCTGCCCTGCACGCCGATGACCCCGCTCGTAGGCTGAGAGCCGATGTAGACGATCGACTGGAGAATCGGGTCGCGGTCGACGACGACAACGACGTTGTTGGGGATGAACGGGTCTTGGTCGGGGATGTTGATCTCAATCTCGAGCTCGCCGGTGCCGCGCGATTGCGAGCTGTCGGCGACGATGGTCAGCTCAAATTCGCCGTTCGTGAAGCTCGGGATCGTGACTTCATCGACGCGGGCTGTGTCGTCGTCGGGGTCGACGATGGCGATGATGGACTGGGTCTCAAGCTTGACGCGGACCGTCGCGCTGACGCCATTGAACGGGTTGCCGTCTTGCGTCGCGCTCAGGCGCAAGATCGCTTTTGACGGCTCGCCGAGCGCCTTGATCAGCGCGCGGTCGATCTCAACGTTGGGCGTGACGGCGCCGGCGATGTTGACGGCGACGTCGGCGGTGTCGCTGCGCTCGGCCGACTCGTTGATCGAGCGGAACGTGCCGCTAAAGGTGAAACTGGTCAGACGGTCGACGTCAGGGGCGGTGAAGACGACGTCGCGCTCGCCGTTCTCGTCGAGAATGACGCTGAATGTGCGGTTGCCCGTGTCGGTGACACTGGGGTCGGCCGTGAGTTCGAAGCCGGCGGGAGCGGTCAGCACGACGACGCCGGCGTTGGCGGCTGTCGTGTCGGCGTCGATCGCCTTGAGCGTGATGGTCGTCGGGTCGCCCGAGGTGATGCTCGCCGGCGACGCCGAGACATCGAGGTTCGACAGATCGTTGAACGGGCCGATGACGACGACATCGGACTGGGAGGTCGCACCGGCGGTCACGGTGAAGTTGATGGTCTCTTGCAGGTCGGTTTCGGGAGAGACGATGAAGAACGCGGTCTCGCCAGAGACTTCGCCGGCCTGGCCCGCAACACCGGTGCGCAACCCTGCGAGATTGCCGCTGAGTGCCTGCTCGTCGGCGTCGATGGCCAAAACGTCGTCGATGCCATTGGTCAGGGTCGCGTCGTTGGTGATGATGTTCGACACGCTGTCGACGCGAACGGTGACGGGGAAGTCTTCGACGAGCGCGCCGTCTTCGTCGCGCACCGTCACGTTTATGCGGCACGAGGAATTACCGTCGGCCTGCAGTGTGCGGCAGTCTTGGAACGGGGCGACGAGCACGCTGACGTTGATGTCGGGGACGCGGCAACGCACGTCGAGCGACTTTTCTTTGTCGACCTCAGCGGTGGCGAAGGTCAGCGTCAACGTGCCTTCACCGGTGCAGCCGACGACGAAAGTCGCGACGCCCTTGTCATCGGGCGCGAGCGAAAGCGGGCCCTCAGTCAGGGCGTCGGCCGCATCGCCGATGCCGCCTGCGAGCACTTCGTCACCGGCGGCCTTGGTCAACGTGACGCTGACGGCATCGGTGCTGCCTTTGCCATCGGCGCCTTTGGACGTGACGGTGATCGTCGAGGTCTCACCGATGAGCAGCGAGGCGTCTGCGGCGGCGACGAGCAACGACGGCTTTCGCTCACTTGGCTCTGGGTCGGGGCAACCCGAGCTGAACGCGACGACGGCGAGCAGGCCGGTGGCGACGCCGAAGCGGGATGAGAGCGCGAGGCCGCGCGCGGATACAAACGACATGAATTCCTCCAGGGACGCAGTCAATCGATGCCATGGGACCGCAGGACCATGACCGCGTCAAATTCTCGACCAGATCACGACGTTGCTTCGCGGTTTGCTTCTGCGCCCAGCGCCCTACATCAGCCCACGTTCAAGACGCGGCGAGGCGGGCGACGGCGGCGCGGGCGCTGACGACGTCTTTTTTCTTCGGCAGTCCGATCAGGACGACGTGCGGGTGGCAAAACACCCGACGGGCGACGTCGTGGACGGCGGCGGCGTCGACGGCGGCCATGCGCTGCACCAGCACGTCAGGATCGAAGGCGGGGCCGAACAGGGCGCCTTTGCCGATGGCTTCGGCCATGCCGGCAGGCTCGTCTTGCAGGTCGCGCATGTCGCGGGCGTAGCGGGCGGCGACGCGGGCGACCTCGGCTTGCGACGGCGGCGTCGACGTCAGCGTCTCGACCTGCCGCACCAGCGCTTCGATGAGGGCGCCGACCTTGTCGTGGCGGACTTCGGCGCCGAGTTCGAGGACGCCGCGTTCTTCGTAGAGGTCGGCCATGGCCCAGACGGCGTAGGCGAGGCCCTGCTCGTCGATGATGTGCTGCTGGATGCGCGAGCTCGGTCCGTCGTCGAGGATGCGGGCCAAGACCGCGGTCGCGGCGGCGTCGTCGGCGTGGATGCCGCCGGTGGGGAAGCAGATGCGGACGTCGGTCTGCCCGTCTTCGGTCTTGGTGACGACGAACGCGTCGGTCTGCTGCTTCGACAACGTCGGCGCTTCGCCGGCGGGCGCGCGCGTGCCGGTCTCGAGCTTGCCGAAGGTCGCTTTGGCGGCGGCGACGACGGCGGCGTGGTCGACGGGGCCGGCGACGCTGACGACGAGGTTTTGCGCGCCGTAGCAGGCCGTGTGGAATTTTTTCACCGCGGCCTTGTCGTAGGCCTTCACCTTTTTGGGCGTGCCCTCGATCGAGCGGGCGAGCGGGTGGTGGGCGAAGATCTGGCGAAAGACGGCGTTCTCGACGTCGATCTCGTTGCCGTCGTCGTCGTAGAGCTCGGCGATCTCTTCTTCGATGATGCCTTGTTCGATGGCGAGGCCGTCGAGCTTCGGCGATCCCAGCATCGACGCGAGCAGGTCGAAGCCGTCTTTGACGCGGTCGGCGTCGACGCGGGTGTCGTAGGTGACGCGGTCGCGCCAGGTGGCGGCGCCGACGTCGCCGCCGAAGTCGTCGGCGGCGAGAGAGACGGCGCGGGTGTCTTTGTGCTTGGCCGTGCCGCGAAAGACCATGTGCTCGACGAG
>JANNAY010000493.1:0-3217 GCA_031384945.1 Deltaproteobacteria bacterium | reverse complement strand
CCGACCTGCTGCGCTTGTTTCAAAAGAAGAAGACCCACCTCGCCGTCGTCGTCGACGAATTCGGCGGCACCGCTGGCATCGTCGCCCTCGAAGACGTGCTCGAAGAGATCGTGGGGCCCATCCACGACGAGCACGACGAAGAAGACGCGCCCATCAAGCGCTTGAGCGAGACCCATTGGAGCGCCGAGGGGCGCGTCTCGCTCTACGACCTCGGCGAGGTGCTGCACCTCGGCTTTCCTGACGGTGGCTACGAGACCCTCGGCGGCTTCTTGATCGCGCGCTGTGGGCGCATGCCGCGCAAGGGCGACCGCGTGTCGTTCTCCGGCTTCACCTTCCTCGTGACCGACGCTGACGAGCGCAAGGTCTCGCGCATCGACATCGAGAAGAATCCCCACGCGCAAGCAGGCTCGACCACGCCGCCGACGGGGGCTGGCGCGACGGTCGGCGACGCTGATGGCGATGTCGTCACCGAACGCACCGACGAGACCGCCGCCGCCCCCGGACCCGGCGACGTCGTCGTCAAAGGCATCGGCGAAGTCAGCGGCGAAGGAGACCCCGCCAGCGAAGACGACGGCGAATGAGGCGCATCGACGTCAAAGGCGCCCACGTCGTCGGCCGCCTCGACGCCGACACCATCCTGCTGCGCACGACGCCCGCTGCTGACGCCCCGGCTGACGATGACGCGCTCGTGTATCCGCAGGCGCCCGCGCCGCTGTTCGGCGTCGCCCGCGGCGGCCATGTCGTCACGATCGTGCGCAGCGCCTTTGCCGCGCTGACCCTGCACGACGCGGCCGTTCTCGCGGGCGAGCACCTGGGCGCGCGCGACACCGCGCCGCCGGTGCCCTCGGCGGCGTGGCCGTTGTCGGTGCTGGTGCGTCCGCCAACGCCGCAGCGGACCGTGGTCGACGTCTTCGAGCCGTTCGCGTTGCCGCCCGGCGTCTCGATCGCCGAGCTGGTCGAGCGCACAGGCGCTGGCGGTCGCTTTCCTGTCGGTGCAGCGCTGTGGATCGGCGAGCAGCTCGCACACGCGGTGCCGTTGCACGCTGGGCGTCGCCCGCTGCGTCCGTCGGCGCCGCCGATGACCAACGTGCGCCTTGGCTACGACGGCAGTGTCGTCTGTCCGCTGGCGACAGCGATGCACGAAGAGTTCATCGACGACGGGCCAGGGCGGATCCGCGGCGCCAGCGGTACCTTCGACGACCTCGATCCTGAACAGCTGCGCGGCACGCTGACGGCGGTGGAATCAGAGACGTACCGCGTGGCGCGGCTCGTTTGGCGGCTGCTGCTGGGGCGCGATCCGTTCTCCGACGGCTCTGTCATCGGCATGTTTCAGCGGCAGATGGGGCGGCGCGCGCACCCGATCGGCGTCGTGCGCGACGACGTGCCCGCCGACCTCGTGGGCTTTCTCGAGGCGTGTTTGACGACGACGCCGGCGTCGCGGCCCGGCGACGCCAGCGTCTGCGCCGCGGCGCTGCAGAGCTTTCGCCGCCGCTTCGACGACGCCGGCGCCTCGATCGTCGCCGCCATGGTCGCCGCCCACTTCGGCGCCGAACGCGACAACGACTTGCGCGTCTACGAAGACGCTGCCCTCGTCGACGTTGACGCCAAGGCCGACAGCGTCTTCGGCAAAGTCGGCCCCGCCGCAGCCGCAGCGCCGCTGGCGCCGCTGGCCCGCCGCCCCGAGCCCGTCGAGGTCGACGGCGCCCGCCGCGGCGTCGACGGCCGGATGATGATCCTCGTCACCGCGCTGAACCTCTGGGTCGACGCCACGCTCGTCAGCAACGGTGCGTGGCTGCTGTTCACGCGCGCCACCGGACGCGCCCCGCCGTTGCACTGGGGCGGCGACGTGCCCGTGCCCGGCACCGAAGACCTCGCCGTCAGAGGCATCGCCCCCGAAGACGCCGACGCCTTTGCTGCCTTTTGCGGCAAGCGCCTGCCCAGCAGCGACGAGTACGACGTGTTTGCCGCGCACATCGGCGAGGGTCACGCGCGCCGCCCCCGTCACCCGCTGATCGATCTGTTGCGGGTGTGGGAGTGGACGAGCGATCCCGCGCCCGGTCGACACGGGCGCATCGTGCGCGGCGGGCGCTTTCGCGATCAGCTCGACGCCGACATCGACGTCGACAACACCTCATTCGACGACGACGGCGCCCTCGACATCGGCTTTCGCTGCGTTGAAGACGACGGCGTCGATGGCGACGCGCTGACCCCGCCGGATGGCACGCGCAGGTGACCGTTGCGGGGCGCCGTCGCAGGCGCCATCGCCAACGCATGACCACGCACAAAGCCGTTCAGCTCGCTGCCTACGACGGACCCGGCTCGCTCACGCTCGTCGAGAAACCGAGGCCTGTGCCCGAGGGCAAGCAGGTGTTGGTCAAGGTGCTGCACGCGCCCATCAACCCGAGCGATCTCGCGTTTCTGCAGGGGCAGTACGGCATCAAGAAGCCGCTGCCGACGGTGCCAGGCTTCGAAGCCAGCGGCGTCGTCGTCGAAGCCGGCAACCTCATCGGCAAAGCCCTCGTCGGCAGACGCGTCGCGTTCACCCACCTCGACAAAGCCGATGGCACGTGGGCCGAGCACACGCTCACCGATGTGACGTCGTGCTTTCCCCTGAAGAGCGGCGTCAGCGACGAGCAGGGCGCCATGCTCATCGTCAACCCGCTCACGGCGTGGGGCATGATTCACACCGCGCAGCACGGCGGACACAAGGCCATCGTGCACACCGCCGCCGCCTCGGCCCTCGGTCGCTTCTTGTGCGTCTACGCCGAGCGCCGCGGGCTGCCCGTGGTGCATGTCGTGCGACGCGCCGAGCAGGTGAAGATCCTCAAAGACCTCGGCGCCACACACGTGCTCTCGACCGCCGACGGCGAATTCGACGCGCAGCTGCGGTCGCTGACGAAGCAGCTGTCGGCGACGTTGGCGTTTGACGCTGTGTCGGGTCCACTGACGGGTCGCCTGCTCGAGGCCATGCCCCGCGGCTCGACGGTGAAGGTCTACGGCGCCCTCGCTGGCGCCGCGATCTCGCTGAACCCGGGGCAGCTCGTCTTCGCCGGCAAGAGCGTGACGGGCTTCTACCTGACCGAGCTGTTCGCGCCGGCGACGCTGCCGTTCTTGTTGAAGGGCGCGCTCGAGATCCAGTCGCTCGTCGAAGAGGGCTACACGACGGCCGTCGCCGCGCGCCGTCCGCTGCGCGAGGTGCAAGACGCCGTCGCCAGCT
>JANNAY010000435.1:0-5954 GCA_031384945.1 Deltaproteobacteria bacterium | reverse complement strand
CCGTCGAGCTCGCCGTCGAGCAAGGCGTTGGCGCCCTCGACGCTGTGCACTTGCGATTGGCTGGCCATCACGCCGAGCGAAAACGTCGCTGTCAGCAACGACAGGCTCACAAGAACAACGCGCACGAATCCTCCAGAACGGCTCGACAAGGTGAAAACGAAAAAAATCGGCAGCTCAATCGTCAGCGACGAGCAGGCGCACAGAAGCTTCGCCGCTGACGACGCCGCCGCCGTTGACGCGTGTGAGCAGCGTGGCGCGGGCGTCGACGTTGCCGCCGCCGAGCACGCCGCCGCCGCCGCTGGTCACCTCGGCGAGCGAATCAGGCAGGCCGGGCAGCGCGCGTCCAGAGATGCGCGGGCTCGACTCGTCGCGCACGAGATAGACGCTGATCGACCCCGGCGGCGGCGACGCGCGCAGCTGGTTGAGCTCGTCGGCGAAAGACTGCGCCACCGGCACGAGGCCGCCCTCGCGCTCGATGCGGGCCGCGGCCGAGGCGCCAGCGACGACGATGCTGTAGCTGCCGTCGTCGAGGCCGCGCGGCACCGTGAACGTCACGCGCTGCTCGCGGGCAGCGGCCTGAAAGGGCTGCAAGCGGGCGACGACCACGGCGGCTTTGCCGGGGACGCCGCCGCTGACGACGTGAGCGGCGACGACGCGGGCGCTGTCGACGTCGCTTCTGCCGACGACCTTGACGTTGACGGCTTCGATGCTGACGTCGGCGTAATCGCTGTCGGTGACGTTGCTGAGCGCGGCGAGCACGGCAAAGGCGGCGGGCAGGGCGACGTCGGCGTTCTTGTCGGCGATGCGTCCTGGCAGCTGCAGGCGGTCGCCCGTCGACAGCGTGGCGTCGACGAAGACGTCGTAGGTGCCGCCAGCGTCGACGGCGATGCGGTTCTGCAGCGCGTTGGCCACGGCGATGGCGCAGAAGAGCGGCGTGTCGGTGGGGTGACGCAGCACCGTGAAGTGGTCGGTGGTCTGCGCGTCGGCGCCCTTGCGCGGCGACGGCACGTCGAACGTCAACGTGACGGGCACGGTCTTCGGAATCTCGCCCATGGTGCCGGCGATGGCGTGCAGGCGGTCGTCGGTGAGACGGCCGACGGGAGCGATGGCTTGCCCCATCTTCCACGAGCCGGCGTCGCTGGCGACGGTGACGACGATCTCGGCGTTGCTGACGGGCATCTCGGTCTTGCCCATGCCCAAAAACGGATGGCCAAACGCGAGAAAGCGATCGCCCTTCACCCACGTCACTGTGCCGACGCCGGCCATCGAGATGTCGCCGTCGACGAGCAAGCCGGCGATCGGGCCGCTGGCGTAGAAGCGCACGGGCTTCGCGCCCTCATGCTTCGACGAACCCATCGCTTGCGCGCCGCCGCCACCGCCGCCCGCCATGACGTTGCCGTAGCCGCGCTTCTCGAGCTCAGGACGAAACGCCTCGATGACGTTGGGCGACAAACCCGACGCAATGATGGGCGTGGCGATGGGCTCGGCGGCGCCCCACGGACTGTCGGCCATCACGCGTCCACCGGTCTTCGTCGACGTCGCCACGACGGCGCCCGTCATCATGCGCTCGATGGGTGTGATGCCGGCGATGGGGTCTTTGGTGAACTGTCCGAAGCGATAGCCGATGGCGCCGACGAGCTTGCCGTCGATGTACGCGGGCGAGCCCGACATGCCGGCGATGACGCCCGTGCGCTCGATGATCGGACCGGTCAGCTTGGCGATGATCAAGTCTTCGCCGGGGCCGAGGTAGCCGTGCATCACACCGAGCACCTCGAAGCCCAGCTGCTCGGGCCCCTTCGCCGTCGAGAACACCGTGTAGGCGATGCCCTTTTGGCCCCCCTTGATGTCTTTGAGCGGAAAGAGCGGTGGGTCTTCGACGTCGACGGCTTTGCTGGCGAGCGGGTCTTTCGGCAGCGGCCCCACCGACGGGGCGGCGACAACAAGCGCAGTGAGCACGAGGGCAAACACGAAGCCTCCGACGACGCAGACCGCGGCAACCTAGCAGCAACCGACAACCACCCCGCAATCGCGTCGACGACAAAGCGCCGCGCGTCTCGCGTCGGCACAACGGAGTTCTGGCCGTAACACCGCGGAAGGTCTGCGCTTTTCAGGGGGTGGCAAATCGGCGCACAGTCGGCCGCGATGACGTCACCCGAGGCTACGACCGTGAACGACGGACTGCTGTCCTTCGTCGGCCCGCTTTCGATCCAGCGAGACCCAAGGCATGGCGCGATCGTCGGCAGCAACGTGGGCGTCGCAGACATCCTCCACACGCTGACGCTGGACGCATTCGGCGCCCCTGCTTCCGTCGCATGGGAGGCGAACGGGTCGTCGTTGCTCGACTTCAGCTACACCCGCGACAAGCTCGGCGCATCACGAGCCTGGAAGAGACGCGTGACGCACTGAGCACGATCCGCGACTTCACCTACGACGACGCTGGGCGGCTGCAGACCGTCACCGAGGATGGCCTCGAGGTGGCGAGCTACGCGTGGGACCCGAACGGCAACCGGCTGAGCGTCACTCGCGACGGCGTCGAAGAGTTCGCAACGACAGACGAGCAGGACCGGCTCATCACCAATGGCGACTTCACGTACGCGTTCAACGCGGACGGCCAGCTCTCGACGAGGACGAACGTCGTCTCGGGCGAGAGCACGACGTTCACCTACGATTCGATGGGCCGCCTGCAGCGCGTCGACCTCCCCGATGGGCGCGTCGTCACCTACGTCCTCGACGGCTACGGGCGCCGCCTCTCCAAGATCGTGGACGATGTCGTCGAGCACTTCATCTACGACGAGGGCCAGCGAATCATTGGCGAGCTGGACGCTTCCGGAACGCTCATCCGCCGCTACCTGTACGCGACGCGCCCGAATGTGCCCGACGTTGTCCTCGACCTCGCAGGCGGCCACACATGGCGGGTGGTGCATGACCACCTCGGCTCACCTCGAATGGTCGTCGATGCCGACAACGGCACCCTCGTGGCCGAGCGTCGGTGGGATGAGTTTGGCGTTCCGCTCGTCGACACCACGCCTGGGCTCTTGCCGTTCGGCTTCGCGGGCGGGCTCGAAGACCGCGACACGGGGCTGCTGCGGTTCGGGGCGCGCGACTACGAGCCTGCGTCTGGGCGATGGACCACAAAGGACCCCATCGGCTTCGCCGGCGGCGACACCAACATCTACGCCTACGTTGCTGGCGATCCCGTGAACCGTCTCGATGTATCCGGACTCGCCGACGACTTCGCCGATGTTCCGGCGGCCGGGGATTTCTTCAGGGACCTTGGCGAGATCTTCCACGAATCGCGCACGGACGCTTCGGTGTTGTTCTCAGGCTTGGGTGTTCCCGTCGCGGACGCGATTGGCCACTGCGCTGCATCCTGCACCGCCGCGAAAAAATACGGCGTCGCCTGGACGTCGATCGCCGCACAAAGCCGCGAGTCTCTCGAACTCACAAATCAGCCGCCTGGAAATGTGGGCAATGATCTGATCAACAATATCTGCGGGATCCAAGCTGCCGCCTCTGATGACACACAATCATGCATGACTCAGTGTTATCAGGCGCATGCTGAAGGCCGCCTTTCTGAGCGCGCCGACACTCAGTATCCTGCATGGTTTCAAGGTCTTCTCCCGGTGGAAAGATGGATAAGAAATCTCGCCATGGCCCTCTGATCATCGCCTTGCTCACGGGGCTCAGCTGCGCGACGCTCCAGAGCCGCGACGCTGGCTTCGTGCGGCTGGAGTGTCCCCCTTCGTCTGTCCCACACGGCGTCGATCGAGACGAAATGTGGTGTGAGGACTCATCGGGGAGGAAGGTTGGTCCTCATGCCACTTGGGAAGGTGGTGTTTATCTCTACCAGTTCGAAGAACTCGACGCCTCTGGTGTAACCAACGGTTATCGGATTCAGTTCATTGATGGGACTCCATCAATGTGTGGGCAGTTTGAGGCTGGAGTTCCGTGTGGATCTCACTACAGATACAAGGTCGACTCATCGTTGAAGGAAAAGACTGACCACTCTAAATGTGGTTCCAAACACGAATTTCCACTCCCACGTTGGGAGGCTTGCATCGGACTCATCGGTGCCGGGTCACCGATCTGACAGCGAATGCCGCACACGCGCAGAGCTCTCGCGCCCGAGGCGCGAGAGGCACCGCCAAGCCGGTGCCGCGTGTGCGACTCATTCATTCACTGCGCAGCATGAGCTCGATTGCGTCGACGACCTCGCACCATCCTTCGCACGTCCGTCACAACGGAATTCCAGCCGTAACATCGCGGAAGGTCGGCGCTTTTCAGGGGTGCCGAATCGGCGCATAGCGGTCTTCTGCTGAAAAGCTTGAGGTGCCCATGCGTCGTCTTGTCATGTTGCTCGCTGTCGCCATCACCACCCTCAGCACCGGAGCGCTGAGCGGCTGCGGTCCCGAAACGCCCGGCGAAGGCGAAGGCGAAGAAGGCGAGGGCGAAGGCGAAGAAGGCGAGGGCGAAGAAGGCGAAGGCGAAGAAGGCGAAGGCGAAGAAGGCGAAGGCGAAGGCGAAGGCGACGCTGGCGAAGGCGAAGGCGAAGGCGAAGGCGATGCTGGCGGCGAAGGCGAAGGCGAAGCCCCCGTCTGCGTCGAAGACGGCGACTGCGACCTCGGCTTCCTCTGCGACAGCGGCGATTGCGTCATCGGCTGCACCGACAGCCGCGACTGCCCCGACAACCTCGTGTGCAACGTTGCCCTCGGCGACAACGGCCGCTGCGTCGCCTGCGTCGATGCCACCGACTGCGCCAACGGCGACGTCTGCGACGACTCGCAGTGCCGCCAGGGCTGCGTCGTCGACGGCGACTGCGACGTTGGCGTCTGCGACACCGCCAACGACGTCTGCGTCGACTGCAACGAAGACGGCGACTGCGACGCCGGCACCATCTGCACCGACCAGCACTGCGTGCTCGGCTGCCGCGACGACCGCGACTGCGCTGGCGGCGAAACCTGCGGCGCCGCCGGCCTCTGCGTCGAGGCCTGCGTCGACAACGGCGACTGCGCCAACAACTCCACTTGCGTCGACAGCGTCTGCGCCCTTGGCTGCGCCGGCGACGACGCCAACTGCGGCTTCGGCCAGGTCTGCGGACCCAACGATCGCTGCGCGCAGCGCTGCAACAACGACGACAACTGCCCCACCGACTTCGTCTGCGATGCCGGCGCCTGCGTGCCCGGCGACCACCCGGCCTGCGTCGTCGATGACGACTGCGGCGGCAACTTCTCGCCGACGCCCTTCTGCTCTGCCGGTGTCTGCGTCGGCTGCAACGAAGACGTCGACTGCGACCGCTTCGGCGACTTCGGCCTCACCTGCTTCGACGACCACACTTGTCGTTCGCCTTGCAACGACGATGGCACGTGCCCGCGCGGTCCCACGGGCGGCGTGTGCTTGACCGGCGGCGACAGCTGCGTCGACTGCAACGACGACGTCGACTGCGGCGTCGGCGAAGCCTGCGCCAACAACGTCTGCGTCGTCGTCGTCGCCGACGATCCGCTGTGCAGCGACTGCGAGCAGGCCGACGACGTCTGCGGCGCTGGTAACCTCTGCGTGGTGCGCCAGATCGCTGACAACGTGCGTGAGTCGGCCTGCGGCATCGACTGCTCCGACGGTGGTGCGTGCCCGCAGGCGTTCACCTGCGAGCTCGTCGTGCGCCAGGGCACGGCGGTGGGCGCGCAGTGCGTGCCGTCGTCGCGCGTCGTGCCGGCGCAGACCTGCGTCGCCGTGCGCGACGCGCAAGCCGACGAAGCCTGCGTCACCGACGACGACTGCGGCGCCAACAACGTCGACGACGGCGCCTGCGTCGACGGCGTCTGCTCGTTGCCCTGCGCGGTCGAAGCCGACTGCTTCGCCGGTGAGTCGTGCGCGCCGGTCATCGGCAGCGACGTCAACGCTTGCCAGTGACCCGCTGAAAAAGAGAAGAGCCCCGCTCGCGCGGGGCTCTTTTTTTG
>JANNAY010000395.1:0-6388 GCA_031384945.1 Deltaproteobacteria bacterium | reverse complement strand
ATCCGCCGCGTGCGCGACAGCCTCTCGCTCCGCCTAGACGCTCGCACGCAGAGGCATGCCCGCCTTCACATAGAGCGAGTCAATCAAAGCCATGTTGGCGACGCCGTCGTCAGCCGTCGAAGCAAAAGCCTTCCCGTCAACGACAGCATCCCGAAACGCCTCAAGCTGGTGCGCATACGTCGACTTGCCCTTCACCCGCGTCGTCGTCGACACACCCTTGATGCGCGTGCGCAGCAAGTGCCCGAACTGCGGCGCCACCGGGTTCCACACATCGATCGAGCCGTGCTCGCCCTCGATGACGGCGCGCATGGCGAACAACGTCGACGACAACAGCGAACAGTGGATCGAGACTGCGCAGGCGCCGTCTTCGGTGTGCATCTGCGCCTTGAACGCACGATCGACGCGCGGGTCTTTGGCCAGCAGCAGCGGCGAGCTGTCGTCGACGAGCAACCGCTTGGTGGTGCCCGCGACGCCTGAGAACGTGCGCGCCATGTTGACCGCGTAACAGCCGGTGTCCATCAGCGCGCCGCCAGCGAGGGCGAAGTCGAAGCGGATGTCGCTGGGCCTCAAGAAGGGCACGCACATCGACGTGCGCACCGACGACAAACGGCCCAGCTGCTCGATGTCGGCGAGCACGCGCAGCGTCAGCGGGTGGTAGCGCCAGTGAAACGCCTCCATCAGCACCTTGCCGCTCTTGACCGCGGCGTCGCGCATGGCGGCGGCGTCGGCGGCGTTGGCGGCGATGGGCTTCTCGACCAGCACATGCTTGCCCGCGTTGAGCGCGTCGATGGTCAGCGCTTTGTGGTGGCTGTTGGGCAACGGGTTGTAGATGGCGTCGACGTCGGGGTCGGCGAAGAGGGCGGCGTAGCTGTCGACGACGCGGGCGATGCCGTGGTCTGCGGCAAAGACGGCGGCGCGGCCGCGGTCGCGGGCGGCGACGGCGACGACGGCGACGCCTGCGACTTCTTTGAGGGGGCGCAGCAGCGCCATCGGCGTGATGCGGGCGGCGCCAAGGACACCAATGCGGAGGGTCATCAGCGAATCATGCGACAAGAGCTTGCACGCGTGAAGCCATCCGCGCCGTGATGTCCGGCGGCAACGTATCTTCGGCCTGGCGCAGCGCCTCGTCGAGAATCGCCTGCAGCGCGGTGTTCATCGACGGCACGCCGCCGGTGAGAAAGCGCGCCGCTTGCAACACTGAAGCCTCGTCGAGCGGCTCTTTCAATGTCAGGCCAGACAGCGCCTCTTCGAGGGCCGCTGGCGGGTTCTCGACGAGCTCACGCACCTGGTCACCGGTGCCGAAGCCAGCGTCGTCGAGGGTGGCCATGGCGAGCGTGATGGCCTGCGAGAGCTTGCGCAGGCGCTGCTCGTGGTCGGGCGGCGGGGCGACCGCGGCGAGGCGGCCCTTCTCGATGAGCATCAACAGCGCGTGGGCCCCGGCGATGGAGCCGAGGCCGCTGCCTTCGATGAGCTCGTCGCCGGTGTGCGGCTTCTTCGACGACATCGCCAGCTGCAAGATGGCCTGCGCGCCCTCATCGAGCGACCGCGTCGTCGGCGTGACGCTGAAGTCGCTGCCGGCGCCGGGTCTGGCGACGACGGAAGCGCCGCCTTTGACCGGCTCGAACTTGCGGTCGAGGCGGCCGAGCCGCAGCAGCGTCGCGCGGTGCTCGCGGGCGGTGGTGACGGCGCCTTCGACGATCTGCTCGGTCGAGATGCCGAAGCGCAGCGGCGCGCGGTGGACGACGTCGGCGGCAAAGGCGGCGACGCCCCGGTCTTCGAGGCAGGCGGCGCCGAACACGGCGATGGCCTGCTCGACGAGGCAGGCGCGCAGGTCTTTGGGCTCGAGAAAGCCGAGCTCGATCAGGGCGCGGCCGAGCAGCTTGCCGTCTTTGACCAGCTCGCCCGCGATGAGCAGCTTGTCGAGCGAGATGCGGCCGATGCGCCACAAGACCTCGCCGAGGCGGTCGGCCCCGTACGTCGACGTCGAGCCGGTGTAGGCGCCGGCGTCGAAGAACAACGAGCGCGTGCCCGTGGCGCTCTTGACGTCGAGGCGCCCGGTCTTTCGCTGGCGCACGAGCAGCGACACCAGCTCAGCCACTGGCACCAGCTCGAGCGACGCAGCGAGAAACAAAGGACCGTCGACCACGGCCTGAATTTTCAGGCCGGGTGCTTCAGTGACGACGACGAGATCGCTCAAGGACACACTCACGGCTTCCCCCGGGTGCGATCCGATCCTACAGCGGCGAGCGCTCGGAGCCTGTTCTTGTCCCGCCCTGTGCTATTCGCGGCTCATGGCGAGCAAGAAGAAAGCGACTCCGGCTCCGGCTCTTGATGCGCCCGCAAAGAAGAAGCGGCCGAAAGACCCCAAGGATCAAATCACCCTCGACGCGATCGCGCAGACCGCCGGCCGCATCCACGCGTCGATCAACCGCGTGCAGCGGCCCGAGCTGAAGATGCCGGTGCGGGCGCTCAGCAACGTCACCTATGACGAGAAGAAGGGCTACTTCGAGATCGGCAAAGAGCGAAAGGTGCGCACCCTCTCGGTGGCGACGGTGAAGACGTTCGCGCAGACGCTCAAGATGATGAGCCTCAGCGCCGAGCTCGTGCGCACCAACGACCACGCCACCAAGCGAGACGCGTACTACCAGTCGAAAAATTGGGGCGACGCCCGCTTCGACGAGCAGCCCGAGTCCGACACCGTCATGGACGACATCGAGGCCCTCTTCTCCGACGTCGGCGTCTCGCGTGAGCAGCTGCGCTTCATCCCCGACCAGCATGGCGGCTCTGTCGCCGGCGAGCTCACCGTCATCGACCGCGACCTCGACACCGGCGAAGAGATCCCCATCGACTGCACCCGCTTCGGCTCGGGCTCGTACTCCGTGCCGTCGTCGGTCGAACAGCTGCGCTTCAAGTCGAAGGCGAAGTTCATCCTCGCCATCGAGACCACCGGCATGTTCGGGCGGCTCAACGAGCACAAGTATTGGCGCAAGGCCAACTGCATCCTCGTCGCCATGGGCGGCGTGCCGACCCGTGCCTGCCGCCGCTTCATCCGCATGCTCTCCGAGCAGCTGAAGATCCCCGTCTACGCCTTCACCGATTGCGATCCCTACGGGTTTGCCAACATTTACCGCACACTGAAAGTCGGCTCAGGCAACGCGGCCCACATCAACCAATTCTTCTGCGTCCCCGAGGTGAAGTATCTCGGATTGACGCCGCAAGACATCATCGACTTCGACCTGGGTAAGGCCACGCACCCGTTGGCCGAAGTCGACGTCAAGCGCGCCTTCGACGCCTTGAAGAACGATCCGTTCTTTCAGTCACAGAAGCAATGGAAGGCGGCGATCGACCTGCTCATGAAGATGCAGAAGCGCGCCGAGCAGCAGGCGCTCTCATTGCATGGCTTGAATTTCGTCCTCGAAGAATATTTGCCCACCAAGCTCAAGAACATCGACAAGTTCCTGCCCTGATCAGCTGAGCCTCTCGGTACGCTCTTGCGATGCGCCGCCTCTCGTTGACCGCTGTTGCCGCTCTGTTGCTCTCGTGCCCTGTCGCTCCCGTCGAAGGCGAAGGCGAAGAAGGCGAAGGCGAAGAAGGCGAAGGCGAAGAGGGAGAAGGCGAAGGCGAAGCCCCCGCCATCAACCTGCTGGCGAATCCATCGCTCGAGACGTGGACGGACGCGGCGTCGCCGAACACGACGCCGGATGCGTGGACGAACTGCACCGTCGGCGGCGGCCTCGCCCTCGACGCTGTCCCCGACAGCTGCACCGGCGAGCCCGTGGACGCTGCCGAGGGCATCCGCTTCGGCCGCGCTTTCGACGACGAGGGCATCGCCCAAACGCTCGCGACGACGGTGGGTCGGCGCTACAGCGTTTCGTTTCGCGCGGCCGCCATGTCGGGCTGCTTCGGCGGCTCGAGCGACGCCAGCTGGCAGGTGCTCGTCGACGACGCCGTTGTGCTGACGACGCCCAGCTCGACCTCCGCGGCGTGGAGCGAGGCTGCGGTCGCGTTCACCGCCACCGCGAGCGCGACCGTCGTCTGCTTCCGCAAGACCACCGGCGGACAGGGCGCCATCGACGCCCTCAGCGTGCTCGAGCAGTAGCCGTACACTGAAAGCGCACAAGAAAGCGGCTCCCTCGTCGGGAGCCGTCTTCTTGGGGCCAAACACGATTGGTGTTTCAGTGTCTTGTGTTCAGCCCGGGAAGCCATCGTCGCGCGTCAATCCGTGGCGCTGGGCGCGGCGGTAGAAGGTCGCGCGGCCGATGCCGAGGCGGCGGGCCGCTTCAGAGACGTTGCCTTCGGTCTCACGCAGCGCGGCGATCATCATCTCGCGCTCGACCTCGTGCAGCGGACGCACGGCGGCGCCGCTGTCGTCTTCGCCAAAGGCGCCGGTGGGCTCGTCTTTCTTGTGTGTCACCGAGTGCGCGCGAATCTCGTCGGGCAGGTCGTCGACGCGGATGATGCCGCCGCTGGCGACGAGAGCCATGCGCTCGACGGTGTTGTTGAGCTCGCGCACGTTGCCCGGCCACGGGTACGTCATCAGCGCTTCGAGCACCTCGTCAGAGAGGCTCGGGGGCGGCTGGTTCTCGCGGGCCGCGAAGCGGGCGAGGGCGTAGCGGGCGAGGGCCGGGATGTCGTCTTTGCGGTCTTTCAGCGGCGGGACCGTGATGCTGAAGACGTTGAGCCGGTAGAAAAGGTCGGCGCGGAAGGTGCCGCGCGAGACCTCGGTGGGCAGGTGCTTGACGGTGGCCGCGACGACGCGGACGTCGCCGTCGCCGCCGGTGCGCCGCTCTTGCACCGAGGCTTCGTGCAGCGTGCGGTGCAGGCGGGCCTGCAGGTCGGGCGACATCTCGCCGACCTCGTCGAGAAACAGCGTGCCGCCGCGGGCCTCGTCGAATTTGCCGCCGCCAGCGACGCTGTTGCCGAAGAGCTTTTCGCCGAGCACTTCGGCTGGTTTCTGCGCGCAGTTGACGACGACGAAGGGCCCATCGCGGCGCCGCGAGCGAGCATGGATGCGGTGGGCGACCAGCTCTTTGCCGGCGCCAGCTTCGCCGTAGATGAGCACCGGCACGCGCGAGGCGGCGACGCGCTCGACGAGCGAGATGACTTCGCTCATCGCCTGCGAGCCGCAGATGAGGTGCGGGCCGCCGTCGCCCCGCAGCATGGCCGCGCGCAGTCCGTCGGACTCGAGGCGCAGGCGGGTGTGCTCGGCGGCGTTTCGCACGACGATGGCGAGGCGCTGCAGGTCGATGGGCTTGGTGAGGTAGTCAAAGGCACCGCGGCGCATGGCGTCGACGATGGAGTCGACCCCGACCGCGGCGGTGATCATGACCACCGCGATCTCGGGGTGCTCGCGGGTGATGCGGTCGAGCAGGGTCAGCCCGTCGATGCCGGGCAACCCCATGTCGAGCAGCACGACGTCGAACGGCGAATGGAGCGCGCGGTCCATTTCTCGTCCGTCGTGCAGAACTTCAACAGAGTGTCCGTGGTGCTGCAGATACTTCGAGACGAGGCCACAGATGGCGTCGTCGTCGTCGATCAGCAGGACACGAGCGGTGACATGGGACTTGGCGACAGCGGCCATGACGGGCTCCAACAGCACTGAGACAGATCAGATCGAGACAAGTGTCTCGTCCCATCTCGATACAATCGGATCCACCTGGGCCGCAAGCCTTGCGTCCGGCAATCTTGTCGTTCTGGTTTCAGCCCATGACGAAATGGCGCAGGGATGCGAGGCCATCGTCGACGTCACAGCCGGCGCCGACGCTCAGCGAGAACAGCTGACACATCGCGTTGGGCCCCGCGTCACGCCGGCAGGCCAGTCGCAGCCGCGCGGCGAACGCCCTGTTGAGCGCCTGCAGCTGGGTCAGATAAGCCGGCAAGCGCTGCAAAGAGACAGGGCTCACAGCGCGGTTGTGCGTGCCTGGTGTTGAAGCGAACCAACTCTGCAGAAGGTGCAGCCCCACCAGGCGAAAGAGAAATTCTTCTTCGGTGGCAAACGGCAGGTGGTGGCGCGCCAGCGGACGCATCACCTCGAGCACCGGGCAGCCGCTCGTCGCCATGAGCAGCCCAAACACCGAGCGCGCTGCCTCTGCGCCCGTCGCGCGCTTGCGCACCTCACGGTCGGCGAAGCGGACGACGACGTCGACGGCGTCGATGCTGGCGACGTCGCCGAGGGCGTCGACGACGTCTTTGACGGCGACGGCGGCGGGGCAGGCTTCGTCGTCGGCGGCTTCGACGGGGCAGCCTTTGCAGCGGGCCGCGCCGAGGTTCGTCCATGCCGGGCGATCACCGATGACGGGCAACGCCTTCTTGGCTGGCGCCGGCGGGGCGTCGAGCTCGATGCGCCAGCGCCACTGCTGCTCGGCCGTCGACAGTTCGTACTCGCACC
>JANNAY010000858.1:0-2888 GCA_031384945.1 Deltaproteobacteria bacterium | reverse complement strand
TCACCGCGCCGGCGCTGCCGCCGTACGACTCGTCGATCGATCGGGCGCAAGTGCTGAAGGCCGTCGTCGACAGCGTGCTCGCGCGCACCCACAAGCAGAAGGTGCACCTCATCGCCCACAGCCAGGGCGGGGTCGACTCGCGCTTGCTCATCACCGAGCTCGGCTGCGCCGACAAGGTCGCGTCGCTGACGACCATCTCGACGCCGCACCGGGGGACGAGCGTCGCTGACCTCGCCGACTACGTCAGTGACGACGTCATCTCGCCGGCGGGGCGCCTGTTGGGTTGGATCCTCGGCGCGATCGAAGGCGAGCCGTCGACCGATGAAGAGTGGCGCGAAGACGACGAAGTCGAAGCCGCCTACGACCCCGACCTCGTCGCTGCCATCGACGGCCTGCGCCCCGAGACGATGGAGCAGTTCAATCTCGACCATCCCGATCCCGTGGGCGTGCCCATTTTTTCGATCGCGGGGGTGAGCAATTCAATGTCACTCGATCATCCGTATTGCAGCGATGGCATCTGGCCGCGCATCGATGGCAGTGACGTCGTCGATCCGTTCTTCGCGGCCTCGGGTTTGATCTTGTCCCTCAGCGATGGTGGCGACATCTTCAACCCAACACCGAACGATGGACTTGTCACCGTCGAGAGCGCGCGCTGGGGCATCTTTCTCGGCTGCATTCCCGCCGACCACGCTGATGAGATTGGTCAGATCGCCGACGCCGGTCCGACGTCAGCGGGCTTCGATCACCTGGCGTTTTACCGGCAGCTGGTCGCGCATGTCCGACAGATTGAGCGCTGAGCTGCTGCGCGAATACGACGCTGTCGTCGTCAAAGTCGACGCCGCCGTCGCCGTCGCCAAAGACGCTGCCAAAGACGCCGTCACCTGCAGCGCCGGCTGCGACAGCTGCTGCGTCGACGGCTTGAGCGTCGTCGCTGTCGAAGCCGCTGCCATCGCCCGCTTCTGCGACGAGAACGACGTCGACTACGTGCCCAAAGGCTTCGGCCACTGCGTCTTTCTCGACGTCGATGGCCGCTGCGCCGTCTACGCCGCGCGCCCGCTGTTGTGCCGCACGCACGGCCTCGCGCTGCGCATGCGCGGTGAGCCCACGCGGGGTTCGCTGCGCGTGCTCGAGAATGACGTCAGCGTCTGCTCCTTGAACTACGCGCAGGGACAGGCCGCGGCGCGCGCCGAGATTCTTGATGCCACGGCACTGTTGACGCTGTTGACCGTCGTCGACGCCCGCTCCCGCGACGCCGCCGGCGTCGACGACGAGCGCATCTCGCTCCGCGCCCTCGTCGAGGGATGAACGATCAGGGCAGCCGGCGCGCGCGCTGATCGAGCGAGAGCACCGCGGGGTCGAGGCTGTCGCCGGTGCCTGCGCCTTCGACGACGTCTTCGGGTTCGGTGCCGCGGGCGCTGGTGCCCGGCGAAACAAAATCGAGCCGGGTGACGACGTCGACGCCGACGGTGCCGATGACGTAGCCGTTGCCGAATTGCAGCGAGCGCAACGTGCCGCTGCCGCGCACGTTCCAAAACACATTCTCGCTGGCGCTGTGGCCGGCGCCGCTGGATTCGTCGCCGCGGTTGGCGCCGATGAAGCCGTCGTCGACAACGCTGTCTTCGATCAAGTTGGCCGTGGCGAGGCTGTGGTGAAACTCGCTCGACGCCGGCAGCGGCACCTCGATGCCGAAGACCGTGCTCACCGCCGTCGACCCGCGTGAGGTGATGTCGCGAAAGACACAGCCCGAGGTGCCGAAGCCCCAGTTCTGGATGAAGTTGTGGCGGCCGTCCTCGCCCAAACTGTGCTGAATCAGAATCTCGTTGCTCTGTGAGATCTCGAAGAGATAGCCGTTGCCGCCATCGCCGCGGTTCTGCGCCTGGCCGAACGAGACGTCGTCGACGGTGATGCGCTTGCTGTATGCGATGAGCACGCCGCCGCTCTGCACGTGTACACTTTCAGTCGGCGCGAAGCTGTGCACATTTTTCATCCAACCGTCTTTGACGCCGGCGAAGGAGACGACGTGGTTGTTGTCGACGGCTTTGGCGTCTTCGTCTGCGACGACGTTCTCGACGTCGACGTCTTCGATGCCGACGTTCTCGATCACGCCGCGTTCGTGGCGCAATGACGCTGCGTCGCGCACCAGCGCCGGTTGGCGCAGCGGCACGTCGAGGGTGACGACGTTATTGGCGACGTCGACGGCGACGACGCTGCGGCGGGCGAACACTTGCCAGCTGTCGTTGAACGGTCCCCAGGTGTCGGTCATGCCGTGTTCGTCGACAAAGGCGCTGCTGACGACGAAGCCGACCGCGACGTCGTCGCCGACGACGAAGCCGCTGGCGTCGGCGACGTGGACGCTGTCGTCGAAGACGTTGGCGTCGTCGACGAAGACGGACTCGCCGTCGTCGACCGGGATCGATCCGATGCGCAGGTGGGCGTCGAAGCCGAGCCCCGGCTTTGTGAAGTGCAGCCGTGTTGCGTCTGTGCCGCGCAGAACGACGTTGCTGGCGTTGATGATCAACTGTCCAGCAATCGTCATGTCTCCGGCGGGCAATTGCACGACACCGCCGGCCACGCTCGCGGCGTCGATGGCCGCCTGGATCGCCGCCGTGGCGTCGTTTTCGCCTGTGCTGCCGACGGGAAAGAGCGGACCCTCGACGATCGGTGGGTCTTCGCCTCCGCGGTATCCAGCGTACGAGAAGTCGTGGAGGAAGCGGCCCTGTTCACCGGTGAAGCCTGGCGTCCAGTCGGCGGGGTAGAGCGCGCTGCGCCACGGGCCTTCGCCTTCGCCTTCGCCTTCGCCGACGTTCTCGCCTTCGCCTTCGCCGCCGTTCTCACCTTCACCTTCGCCTTCGCCCTCTGCGAACTCACCTTCTCCCTCTGTGATCTCT
>JANNAY010000856.1:0-1921 GCA_031384945.1 Deltaproteobacteria bacterium | reverse complement strand
CAGCGGCAGGTTGTGATCGCCGAGGGTCGAGAGCTTGCCGTCGACAGCGCGCCAGCTGCCGCCCTGCACGTTGAAACGGGCGTCGAGGGCTTCGCCTGCGTCTTTGTCGCCGAAGTCGTCTTTGACGGCGACAGCGGCGGGCGTCGACGTGAACGTCGGCAGACAGCCTGAAAGGATGATCAGCAAAGACCACGGTGCGCGCATTGACAGCAACGGTAGAGCAAACGACGTCGACGTCGATGGCCCAGAGCAACCCGACGCCCAACACCATTCGCACGCTGCTGCAGGCGACGGCGCCCTGGCTCGAGAAGAAGGGCGCCGACAACGCGCGCCTCGAGAGCGAGCTCTTGCTCTCGCACGGGCTCGGCGTGCGCCGGCTCGATCTCTATCTCGACCTCGACAAACCCCTGAGCGACGCCGAGGTCACCGCCTGCCGCGCGCTCGTGCAGCGCCGCGGCAAGGGCGAGCCCATCGCCTACATCGTCGGCCGCCGCGAGTTCTACGGGCTGTCGCTCGTCGTCACGCCCGACGTGCTCATCCCGCGCCCCGACACCGAGACCCTCGTCGAAGAAGCGCTGAAGAAGCTGCCCGACGACGTCGAAGGCGTGGTCGTCGACATAGGCACTGGCAGCGGCTGCGTCATCCTGGCGCTCTTGCAGGCGCGCGAGGGATTGCGCGGCGTCGCCGTCGACGTCTCGGCCAAGGCGCTGGCGGTGGCCAAGCAGAACGCCGAAGCCCTCGACCTCGCCGACCGGCTCGAGCTGCGCGAGGGTGATTTGTTGGGTCCCTGTGGTGACGTGAAGGGCGCGCTGCTCGTCGTCAGCAACCCGCCCTACGTGATCAAGGGTTCAGCGCTGCTCGACAAAGACGTCGCCGACTTCGAACCCGCCCTCGCCCTCTACGGCGAAGGCAGCGACGGCCTCGGCCACCACTGCCGCATCGTCGCCGCCGCCGCCAACGTCGCCGCCGACGATGGCGCCGTCTTGCTCGAGATCGGCATGGACCAGGCGGACGGCGCCCGCGCCCTCGCCAGCGGCCGGTTTCCGCGCGCCGACATCGTCCGCGATCTGGGCGGACACCCGCGCGTCGTCGTCTTGCAACGCTGATCCGTCGTCGATCAGACTCGCCTGAGTCTCATGCCGACCGTCCTTGTCCTCGACTACGCGATCGCGCGCACACGCCGGATGCTCGGCGCGCTCGCGGCCATCGGCGTCGACGCCCGCGTCACCGACACGCCGCTGATGGCGCGACAAGCCGACGTGCTCGTCGTCCCCGACGGCGACGACGACGACCGCGCCCTCGCCAAAGGCGTCAGCCCCGGCGTCGTCGAAGCCATCGCGGCCCACGTCGCCAAAGAGCGTCCGTTGTTGGCCACGGGCCTCGGCCTCTGCTTCTTGCTCTCGGGACGCACGCACCCGGCGATGCCCGCCGGCGCCGACGTGTTTCGCGCGCCCGTGCAGCGCTTCGATCCGCGCATGGCCGACGAGGGCGAGCGGCCGCTGTTGTCGCCCCACGTCGGCGCCAGCTTCGTCGTCGGCCTCGATCGGCAGCCATCTCTCTCGGCGATGGTGAAGAAGGGCGAGGCCGGCGTCTGGCTCACCTTCCGCCATCGCTTGTGCGCGCCGGCGCGCATCCCGCAGGCCGACGTCGCCGTCGGCCACCACGGCGTCCCCTTCGCGGCGGCGATTTGGCGCGGGCCGACGCTCGCCGTGCAGTTCCTCCCTGAGCAGTCGGGACCGGCGGGCATCGAGATGTTGCGGGCCTTTTTCGCCGGCGCGCAGACGCAGCTGCCGCGGATGAACCCATGATCTTTGTCGAGCGCGACGCGTCCACACCGATCCAGAAGATTCACAACCCGCGTTGTGCATCGATGCCGCGAGGAGGCGACCCTCTTCGGGTGTGCATTTCCCCCCGGTTTCGG
>JANNAY010000339.1:0-2776 GCA_031384945.1 Deltaproteobacteria bacterium | reverse complement strand
CGCGCCATCTCGAAGACCTGGGCGGCGTTCTTGAAGTCGCGGGCGATGAGAAACATCTCCGCCATCGCCTTCTGCGTCGTCGACGACGCCGACTTCGCCTCGCGCAGCAGGTCGTTGGCCGTCTGTGGTCCGGCGCTGTCTTCGTAGAGCCGGGCCGCGAGCTGCACCTCGCCCTTCGCCAGATGCTGCCGCAGAAAGACCAGCACCTTGTCGGTGGCGACAAAGTTGTCCTGCCCCTCGATGAACTCGAATTCCATCTCGCCGCTCACAAAGACCTCCACCAATCCGGATGACGGGGCGACGCTGCCACGAGGCGACCACACGCCGCCAACCCGCGACCGCCGCCCGCCGGAACGGGAAGCAACGACGCGCGATGACTGTTCGCAGGCCATGGCGCGCACGCAGCACCCGCTCTTCTGGCCGACCTTGCAGCGCGTGGTCGCCTCCTGCGGCGTCGTCGGCGTCGTCGGCTGCGTCGTCGTCTTCTGGCGCGTCGTCTCTGGACCGGGCGATGACAACGCGATGGCGATGGTGGCGTTGTGGGGCGCAGCGCTCTCGCTCGTGCCGGCCAGCGGACTGCTCGGTCGCCGCGGCCTCGTCTGGTTGGGCCTGAGCTTGCCGATCGTCGGGCTGGTGGCGACGCTGCTCGGCGTGCTGCTCGGCCTGCTCTGACGTCGTCGACTACGGCTTCGGCGCGAGCGCCCGCGCCTGCATCTTTGCCGCGCGCTGTCCGTCGGTGTCGCCGAGCTTGCCGCGCAAGAACGCCAGCGTTGACCAGCACTCGAAGCAGCGCGGGTCTTTGTCGACGGCGTCTTCGGCGAGGGCGGCGGCTTTGGCGTCGTCGCCGTCGCGGGCGGCGATGCGGGCGGCGCGCAACGTCGCCTGCGCCTGCTTCTTCGACGCCTCATTCGTCGCATCTGCCGCTGTCGGCTGCTTCGGCGCGCCGGCGACCGCGCCGGCGACCGTGTCGTCGTCTTCGGGGGCGATCTGCGGGTTCGGCGTCGCCGGCTCAGGCGCCTTCTCGATCGGCTTCGGCGGCTCGGGCGCCTTTTCGATCGGCGGCGTCAGCGCCTGCGGCGTCGGCGGCTTCGGATTCCGCAGCGGCACAATGAGCTGAGAAAACGCCACACCAGCGACGACGACGGCGATGAGAAAGCCAACGACGAGGCCGGGGGCGCTGAAGCCTGTGCCTTTGCCGGTGTCGGCGGTGACGTCTTCGGCCGGACGCGCCCACGAGAGCGGGATCGAGCCCGTCGCGCGCTTGTCAGCAAGGCCCGCGCTCTCTTGCACGGTCATCTTGGATCGGCCTTCGGCGCGTCGATGACGATGTCACGGCGCGTGAGGGCCTCTTTGACGTCGCTCGCGTCGATCGCCGAGCTCTCGAGGCCCAGATACTCTTTGTAGGCGTCAGCGGCCTCGTCCCAGCGCTGTTGCTTCGCGAGGGCGGCGCCTTTGGCGCGGTGGGCGAGGGCGAAGGCGCGATCGATCGAAATGGCGGCTTTGTATTTGCCGAGTGCGTCGTCAAAGCGCGACTGCTCGTAGAATTTGTTGCCCTCGGCGAGCTGCAGCTCGGCCCGCGCGCGGGCGTCGTTGCGCTTCACCTGCTGCGGCGCCGTCAACGCGCCAACGGCAGCGCCGCCGGCGAGGCCGACGAAGACCGCCACCGAAAGCGCGATGCCCGGCAGCCCGCCCATCACCGACGGACGCGTGCGCACCGACTTGCCTGGCTTCTTCTCGAGCAGCTCGGTGGGCTCAGGCCGCTTGCCCGTCGGACCGCCCCGACCCGCCTCGCGCGGCGGCGCCATCTGCTGCGGCACGGTCGCTTCAGCGCCCGAGATCGGGGCCTCGAGGGTGCTCCCGCCGCTCAGGTCGTCCATCTCGGGCGGCAGTTGGCGCCGTTTGACGACGCCGCTCGCCCCTTCTGATGCCGGACGCAGGGGCAAAAAGGCGGCCGCTTTGGCCTCGTCCGACAGCGCCAAGCCACGGCTGCGGTCGCGCTTGGCACCACGCTTTGGCACCGCTGGCGGCTTCGCGCGCGCCGGCGGACGATCACCGGGCTTCGGTGGCGGACGCTTCGGCGGCGGCGCCGACCTCTTCGGCGCCTCGCGCTCTTCTTCGCCGCGCAGGAACGCCCGGTCTTCTTCAGAGAGCCCGTCTTTGCCGCGCAGCTTGTTGCCGGTCGGCTTGGCGGCCATGACGTCGAAGGCGGCTTCAAGGGCGCCAAAGGCTTCTTCGGTCAGCGCCGGCGATCCTTCGCCCGAGAAGTCAGCTTGCGGCTCGGCCTTCTTCTTCGGCGGCGGCGGCGGTGACGGTGACGGTGACGACGACGCCTTCTTCGGCTCGGGCTTCTTCTTCTGCGGCGACAGCGCCGCCGTGCCCGGCGACGTCGATGGCAGGTCGAAGTCTTTGAAGTCGTCGTCGAGGCCGAGGTCGATGCCGTCTTTGGCTTTGGCGACGACGGGCGCGGCGACGACGGGCGGCGGTGCTTCGGGCGCCTCAGGGCGATCGAGCAGGGCAGAGAAGATCCCCGCCCCCGACGACGAAAACGGATCGCCCGACCCAGGCCGCGGCTGCGACGGATCAGAGGGCTCAGAGGGCTCAGAGGGCTCAGAGGGATCAGGCTCAGACGCCTCTTGCGACGCCTCTTGCGATGGCGGCTGCGTCGACAGCCCGTGCTCGCTCTGCACCTGTGTCGCGTCGTGTGACGACGACATCGCCCGGGCGAGGGCGTCAGAGTCGGCGCCGGTGGCCTCGCCCGCCGACATCGCCAGCGCGC
>JANNAY010000852.1:0-3858 GCA_031384945.1 Deltaproteobacteria bacterium | reverse complement strand
CGAGTGCGGAACCTTCGGCGGTCGCTCGTGGGGCTTCCGGCCTCAGCGTGGGTGCCTGCAGCCCAACGGTCCTCCAGGAACTCCCTTCAAGGTCATCGCGCGAAACGACTTGGTTGATGCCGATACGACAAACGATGAAATTGGTCAGCGCTTCGTTGACACGTTGCATAATATTCGTACATTTGGAACGTCCGTCGAGCGGGGCCTCGATGCAGCGCACCTCTTCCTTGACAAAAACAACACCGATCGCGCGGACGGCTGCGCCAACGACCTCGACTCTTTCTTCCGCGAAGACGCCAAGCTCATCGTCATCTTCCTCACTGATGAAGAAGATTGCAGTCGCCTCGATGATGTTGCCGCGTTCCCGGGCAAAGACGCTCAGGGCGCATTGAAGAGCTGCGATTCCGACACAGGTTGCGAGATCTTTGATTGTGAGGATGGCGACAGCTGTGAGCCCGGATTTACCGAGTTTGCCGGCGAAACGTGTGGCGAGTATGATCACTTTGACTTGCCGCGCCTGGCTGCCAGCGCCTGCTACGCACAAGAAAGCTCGCTCAGCGCCGTCGAGCCCTACGTGGATTTTCTCAAGTCCTTGAAGAGCGACCCCAACGACGTGTCCGTCGCCGTGATCGCCGGTGGCCTGCCAACCGGTATTGATGGCGCAATCGAGGCCGGCGCATGCACCTTCAACGCCGCGAACGGCCAGGTCGCAATTGGTGGGTGCACGGCGACACAGGGCAACTCGAACACCTGCACGCCTGAACAGAACTGCTGCTTCGCCGACCCGGGAGACCGCTACTTCGCGCTCGCCGATGAGATGGCCGGGTTGAAAGACACAATCTGCGTGAACTCTTTCGGCCAAACGATGATCAAGATCGCCGTGTTCATCGCCGACGTCGACAAGGTCGTCCTCGCCGAGAAGCCCGAGAATCCCGCCCTGATCTTTGTTGAGAAGGCCCCGGCAGGCGCCGACGAATTCGCCAACGTCGGCCGCATCAACGACACCGCGTGCGGCGACGGCAACGGCTGGGTGCTCGAAGAAGACGGCCTCACCGTCCGCTTCTGCGGCGACGCCCGCCCCGCCGCCGGCGAACGCATCCGCGTGCGCGCCAAAGGCGAAGGCGCCAACGGCGACGACGCCGACGCCTGCGAAGGCCGCGGCAACGGCGGCGGCTGAGTCGTGAACGTCATCGTCGTCAGCGTCGCAGGCGGCGTCTTCTTCCTCTGGCTGCTGACGACGTTCCTCTTCCGCGTCACCGGAACGTGGGAGCGCGAGCTCACGACGGCAGAGCGCGAAGAAGGAATGAAGCCCGAGCGCATCACGCTCGGGCAGCTCGGCCCGCTCGTGACCGGAAGAAGAGAGGTGGCTGGTGGCCACATCGAATTCAGCGGCCTGCTCGTCGGCAGAACGCTGAAGCTCACGAGACGCGACCACGGCGTGAAAGCGCTGATCGGGCTCGGGTTTCCGGAGTCGATCGCGCAGAAGCTCGACGGCGAGATCACAGCGCGGATGGAGCTGCAGGTGAAAGGCGGCGTGTTTCCCGTGATTCTCGAGGGGGCGTTCATCCCGCAGAAGGTCGAGTTCACCCACCAGCCGCCGAAGATCACGCGCAGCTACTTCCTCGATCCGCAGCCGCGGCGGTACCGAAAGCTCGACGGTGTCGTCGTCGAAGCCGACGCCACCACCTGACGAGCGCCAGAAATTGTCACTCGCGCAGCGAGACGGCTGAGACAGTCCTAGCGGTCTGTGGAGCTGTGCTAGTACCAACGCGCCGCGGGCGACGACGTCGACCGCAGCACGAACGAGAATGGAGCCGGTGACGCATGCTTGAGGCGCTCATAGAACACCCGATCATCATGCTGGCCGTCGTGGCCCTCGTGCTCGTCGTCATGATCACGATCGAGCGCTTCTTCACGATGTTCATCGCCTACCGACTGCGCATGAAGCCCTTCAAGAAGGCGCTCGAAGAAGCGCTCGTCGAGATGGACCTCAACAAAGCGCTGCGCATCGCCTCGATCTCGCCGAACCATCCCGTGTGCAAGGTCGCACGCGCAGGCCTGATGAAGGCCAACGCCGGCGACAAAGACCTCGTGCGCGCGATGGAGATCGCGCAGCTCGAAGCGATGCCGCGCGTCGTCGGCTTCACGCCCTTTCTCGCCATGCTCGGCAACCTCGGCACGCTGCTCGGCCTCATCGGCACCGTGTTCGGCATGATCGAAGCATTCGCCGGCCTCGGCGTCAGCGACTCAGGCGCCAAGCAAGAAGTGCTCGCCCGCGGCATCTCGGTCGCCATGAACGCGACGGCCCTCGGCCTGATCGTGGCCATCCCCGGCACCTTCTTCGCGACGATGTTCGGCTGGATCCAAGAGCGCCTCATCGACAACATGGAAGAAACGTCGATCACCGTGGCCAGCCACATCAGCCAGGCCAACCGCGAAGCCAAGCAGCGCGCCCAGACCGGCCGCTGAGCCCGGGCCCTCGACGATGAAGCGCCGCAAACACGAAGAATCAGAAGTCGACCTCGCGGCGCTCGTCGACGTGCTCGCCAACATGTTGTTCTTCTTGTTGGCCACCGTGACCTTCTTGCAGCTCAAGACGTTGAACGCGTCGGTGCCGGCGCTGTCGACAGGCCCTGTGTCGACGGGCAAGGCCGTCGACGTCAGCGTCGAAATTCACAACGCGCCTGGCGGCTTCGTGTTGAACGCCACCGGCGACCCCGCCGACAAGAGCCAGGGCACGTTGGCGGTGAAGCTCGAGATCGCCCGCAACGGCGACAAGCTCGACACCAAGGCGCTCACCGCGGCCCTCTGGGACATCAAGAAAAAGGCGCCCGAGGCCAAGAACATCATGATCTTCCCCGAGCAGGGCACGCAGTTCGAAGAGATCGTCGCCACGATGGACGCTTCGCGCGAGATGAAGTCCATCCTCGACAGCAAAAAGAAGGTGCCGCTGTTCACGCGGCCCGTGCTGTCCGAGCTCGTGACCGACGACGAGAAACGTGAAGTTCCATGACTTCGAAGAATGACGGCCAAGTCCGAATGCCTACGTCGCTCCCAAAGCCTCGCTCCGTGCCAGGCCGTTGCTTGCAACGCGGGCCGTTCGGACGGCCGTCATGAGCGATGACGAGCTGCCGAAGAAGAAGAAGCGGTCGCGGGCGATCAAGATCCCGCCGCTGAACCTGGCGCCGTTGATCGACATCAACGCCAACCTGCTGTTCTTCATGATCATCGCCAACTCGGTGCAAGAAGACCGACTGACGGCCGGCAAAGACGTCGAGCTGCCAACGTCGAACGCGTCGACGGCCGAAGCCGGCGACCTCGTCTCGATCGTGGTCTCGATGAACGGCATCTCGGTGAACGAGAAAGAAATCGTCAAGATGAGCGCCGGCTTGTTCGACGATAAATTTCTCGACAAGAAGCGCGAGAACCGCATCGTTCCGCTGTACACGCACCTGACCGAGCGCTTTCAAGACCTGATTCGCAAAGGCGCCCAACCCGGCGCCGTTGACGACGACGACTCGAAGGTACCCGTGGTCTTGATCCAGGCCGATCGGCGCTTGCCGTACCACACGCTCGCCAAGGTCATGCGCACCTGTGGTGAGGCCGGCTTCACCAAGTTCCGCTTTGCAGCAAAAGCCGGCGGCTAGCGCTTTCCAAGTGTAGGCCTGCCGACGAGCGGCTTGCGTGCTAGACCGTGCGACCATGAAGCGCGCCTTCTCCGCCGTCGTCGCCGTCGCCTCTTTCGTCGTCGTCACCTTCGCCAGCAGCGCAGGCGCGCAGGGCCTGCCCGACGCGAACACCGGCCAGCAGGTCACCAACAGCCAGGCCGCCGCCGTCGACGATGTCAGCGCCGTCTTC
>JANNAY010000304.1:0-1645 GCA_031384945.1 Deltaproteobacteria bacterium | reverse complement strand
ATGCGCTCGTCGGGAAACGGGTAGAGCTGCTCGACGCGGACGACGGCCACGTCTTTGACCTCGTCGAGGTGCTTGGCGCGGGCGCGATCCATGTCCCAGTAGAGCTTGCCGGTGCAGAGCACGAGGCGCTTGATTTTGTTGCCGCCGCGACGGGGATCGTCGAGGACGGTCTCGAAGCGGCCCGTGGCCATCTCGTTCACCGACGACGCCGCGTCTTCAGCGCGCAAGAGCGACTTGTGCGTGAACACGATCAGCGGCTTCTTCGGCTGCTTCGCCTGACGACGCAGCAGGTGGAAGTACTGGGCCGCCGTCGAGCAGATGGCCACGCGCATGTTCTCTTCGGCGCAGAGCTGCAGGAAGCGCTCGATGCGCGCCGAGCTGTGCTCGGGACCCTGACCGTCGTAGCCGTGCGGCAAGAGCATCACCACGCGTGAGCGCTGGTGCCATTTGGCCTCGCCGGCGGCGATGAACTGGTCGATCTGAATCTGCGCGCCGTTGAAGAAGTCGCCAAACTGCGCCTCCCACAACACAAGAGAATCGGGGTGGCCGACGGAGTAACCGTATTCGAAGCCGAGCACCGCTTCTTCGCTCAAGAGCGAGTCGTAGATGCGGAAGCGGCTGGGGTGCCACTCTTCTTCGCCCTCGTCGCGGCTCTTCTGCAGGTGGTTCAAGGCGATGTAGGCGCGGCCGTCGTTGACGTCGTAGAGGACGGCGTGGCGGTGGCTGAAGGTGCCGCGGCCGACGTCTTGGCCCGACATGCGGACGGGCGATCCTTCGAGCAGCAGCGAGCCAAATGCGAGGGCTTCGGCCATGCCGAAGTCGACGCCCGGTCCGCCGTTTTCTTTGCCGGTGAAGACCATCTCTTTGCGACGTTCAAGCACTTGCTTGAGCACGCGCGGATGAATCTCAATGACCTGCGGGTCGTAGGTGATGCGCTCGGTGATCTTCTTGAGCGTCTCGAGCGACACCTTGGTGTCGGGCTCGGCCTCGCCGACGACCGAGAAAAATACGGTGCCCAGCGCGCTCTGCGGCACGGCGTCTTTGCCCTTGGCTTTGACGCTGCCAAAGGCGGCTTCGAGGCGTTCGTTGACGGCTTTGTCGATGCCGTCGACGTCAGCGGCGCTGAGGTCTTTGCGGCGCATCAACAGCGCGGCGTAGCGGTCGCGCGTGGGCTCGTGCTTCTCGATCGCCTTGTAGAGGATGGGCTGCGTGAAGCTCGGGTCGTCACCTTCGTTGTGACCCCAGCGGCGGTAGCACACCATATCAAGAACGATGTCTTTGCCGAACTTCTGTCGGTACTCAATGGCGATGCGCATCGCCTTGATGCAGGTCTCTGGGTCGTCGCCGTTGCAGCGGAACACCGGCACCATGATGGCGCGGGCGAGGTCGCTGCTGTTCGGCGCTGTGCGGGCCCGCTCGGGGCCGGTGGTGTAGCCGATCTGGTTGTTGATGATCAGGTGGACGGTGCCGCCGGTGCGGTATCCTTGAAGACCCGACATCTGCATGGTTTCGTAGACAACACCTTGGCCGGCGAAGGCGGCATCACCATGCAAGCAAACGGGCATGACCTTCTTGCGCTGGCGATCACCGATCAGGTCTTGCTTGGCGCGGGCGAGGCCTTCGACCACCGGATTCACGGCTTCGA
>JANNAY010000423.1:0-4057 GCA_031384945.1 Deltaproteobacteria bacterium | reverse complement strand
GCACGTCGTCGCAGGTGGTGCACTTGAACGGCGAGGGCTTCACCACCGACTACGACTACAACGTCAACATCGACGGCAGCAGCCACTACTCCTTCGACACCGACCTCAACGACACCCTCGTCGCCCCCGACTTCTCCGGCGTCTACGCCTACAACGCCGACTTCTCTGGCGAAGGCAGCTACACCGAGCTCTTCGACGACGGCTCTTCGATGGTGGTCAGCGACGTCATCCGCGCTGACGGCTCGGTGCTCGAGAGCTGGTCCTTCGACGACGTCTCGACCGACGCCGACGTCGACCAAGAAGGCAGCATCGACTTCGCCGCCGACGGCACCGGCGAGGGCAGCGTCACCACCCACGTCGTCGGCGGCCCCTCGCAGACCTGCCAGATCCACATCGCCGATGGCGTGTCGACGGTCGACAACTGCGAGTGATCCCAGACCCACAACCCGGGTTGTGAAAGCGAAACGCGAGGCCCCGGTGGCCTCGCGTTTCTTTTTGCGCTGCTCGCCCGAAGACCTCACCCCTCGCTGCGCTCGACCCTCTCCCCAAGCGGAGAGGGTGAATCCGGATGCAGCCAGCAGCCAGGTCGTCGAAGGTTTCTAGCGTCGCCACCGCTGCTCCGCTGCCGTCACCGCTGGCCCGGCGCCGTCAGGCTTGAGCCGCGCGCAGCGCACAAAGAACCGAGGCCGGTCGAGACGCTCGAGCACGACCACACCCACCGCGGCCGGAGCGCCCTGGTGCTCGCGAACGATCAGGCGACTTTCTTGGAAGCGAACCAGAGCTCGACGATCTCGACGTTGATGTCGCCGGCGGGACGCTCAACGGTGACGAGGTCGCCGACGTGCTTGCCCAGAAGCGCGCGCGCCATCGGCGACTTCCACGAGATGGTGCCCTGGGCCGTGTCGCTCTCGCCCTCGCCGACGATCTGCCACTTCTTCTGCTTGCCGTCGTCGTCGGCGATGACGACGCTCGCGCCGAAGCAGACCTTGGTGCCAGTCAGCGTCACCGGATCGATGATTTCAACGTCACCCAGAAGCATCGAGAGATATTGTAATCTCTTGTCGATCTCGCGCAGGCGCTTCTTGCCGTAGATGTACTCGGCGTTCTCGCTGCGGTCGCCCTCAGCGGCCGCATTCGTGACGCCAACGACGACCCGCGGACGCTCGACCCGGGTCAGCTGCTCGTGCTCGGCCATCAAGAGACGGTAGCCAGGAAGTGTCAGAGGCTTCTTATCTGCCATACGATGAATCCGCCTACTCAGTTCAGGCGTTCATAGACGCAGAGGCCACGGGCATAGGTGCGCTCGACGCGACCGCGAAAGCGAAAGCCCAAGAACGCCGAGTTCTTCGAGCGCGACAAGAGCGCGCCCGGGGCGACGTCCCATTCGCGGCGCGGGTCGACGACGACGACGTCGCCACAGTCGGCGGCGAAGGTGCCGAGCACGCCGGTCTTCTTCAAGACGCGCGCTGGACCGCTGGTCATGAGCTCAACCGCGCGCAGCGGGGTGATGCTGCCGCCGTCGACGAAGGTGAGCAGCGCGGCAAACGCAGTTTCGAGGCCGATGACGCCGAAGGGGCCGTCGACGAAGCCTTTGGCTTTTTCGTGGGCTGCGTGCGGCGCGTGGTCGGTGGCGACGGCGTCGATGGTGCCGTCGACGAGTCCCTGGTGCAGCGCGTTCTTGTCACGCAGGTCGCGCAAGGGCGGGTTCATCTTCTTGTTGGGATCGAGGTCGTGCGCCGACGCAGGCACGCCGACGCCGGCGTTGACGACGTCGACGTCACTCAACAACAGATGGTGCGGTGACGCCTCGCAGGTGACGCGCACGCCGCGCATCTTGGCTTCGCGCACGAGCTCGAGCGACGCCGCCGTCGAGCAGTGCAGCACGTGGTACCGGGCGCCCAATTCTTCGGCGAGCAAGAGGTCGCGCGCCACGAGGGTGCTCTCGGCGTCGCTCGGCTGTCCGCGCACGCCGGCCGCGCGCGACGTCGCCGACTCGTTCATCGGCGCGTGGTGTCCGTCGACCTTGGTCTGCCGCAGGTCTTCGGCGTGCTGCATGAAGAGCAGGTCGTGCTTCGCGCACGAGGCCAGCACGTCGCGCATGACGTCGTCATCCATGACGGGCAGGCCGTCGTCGGTCAGTGCGACCGCGCCGGCCTGCTTCAGCGCTTTGTGGTTCGACAGCGTCTTGCCGGCGATGGCCACCGTCGACGCGGCGGCCACCAACACGCGCACACCGCCGTGGCGCTGGGTCTTCTCGTCTTGCATGCGCACGAGCGCCGGATCGTCGAGCGCCGGCGTTGTGTTGGGCATGACGACGACGGTGGTGATGCCGCCGGCGAACGCCGCGCGCGATCCCGAGAGCAGGTCTTCTTTGTGCGTCTGCCCCGGCTCGCGAAAGTGCACCTGCAGATCGATGAGACCCGGGATGACCCAGCGGTCTTTGACGTCGACGACGATGGCGTTCTGCGGAACTTTGTCGGGGCCGACGACGCAGCCGCCTTCGGTGACGAGTACGTCGGCGATGTCGTCGATGCGCAGGTGCGCGTCGATGACCCGTCCGCCGCGCAGCAGCGTGGGGGGCACGAAGCTCATGATCAGACCTCGGTCAGAACGGGGAGGTGACGACGCCAGCCCACGGCCCGAGCGGCCACAGAGCGGAGAGCGCGACAAAGGCGGCGACGACGACGGCGACGCCGCCGACGAAGGCAGCGGCGATGGCGAAGGGCGCGCGCACGCGCGGCTTCGTCGTCGTCGGCACGATCGAGGCTTGCCAGTTCGCCGGCGCGGCGATGTTGGTGTTGCCGGCGTCGGCGTCGTCGAAGAAGGCGTCGAAGGGCAACGCTGGCGCGTTGGCGTGAGACGGACGCAGCGGGCGCACGGTCTGCCGCTCGAGGCGCACCGGCGTGATGCCCAGCTTGCGCTCGGCGAGCAGCTCAGCCTCGCGCTCGCGGCGTTTGCGGGTGCGCACGGCGTCGAGCAAGAAGGCGACGTCGAAGTCGTCGACGTGCTTCAGCGGCTTCCATCCGGCTGCGCCCGGCTTCCACAGCAGGGTGCCTGCGCGGATTTTGCCTTTCTCGGCGAGCATCAACATTTCTTTCGACGAGAACGGGCCACGCGCGCGTCCTTCGATGGCCGCATAGAAGACGTCGGACTTCTTCTTCGTCGTCGCTCTCGTGTCGACGTCGCCCTCGACCTCGAGGCCTTCAACACCGCCTTCGACAGAGGCGAGCATGCCCATGAAGATGCCGGTGACCTCGCGCGAGACGCCGGAGCTCGACTGCAGACCGCCCGACGACGAGAACGACGCGGGTGCCGCGACGTCGGCGAAGGGGTTCTTCATCACGCCGGTGACGAGCGGCGTCGACGGCTGGTGCGGAGAGACGCCGCCGGTGCGGGCGAAGACGTCATCGCGCGACATCGAGTCGTCGCCGCGGTGCTTCTTCGCCATCGACGGCGACACCGCCATGATCGCGCGGCAGCGCGAGCAGCGCACACGCAGGCCGTCAGCGCCGGCCTTTTGCACGCGCGTGTCGGGGATCGAGTACTTCGCGCCGCAGCTCAGGCAGCCGTAGTTCACGGGGGACCTCTCGACGACGGTGTGATCTCCGTCAGCCGGCGGAGGCTAGGCGGATGCCGCTGGCGCGCAAGGCCCGAATGTGCCGCCCGAGCGCCCGGGCCGGATCGCGCTAGGCTCTTGGATATGCGCTGGAATTTACTCCCGTTTTGCCTCCCGTTCGTGGCCTGGTCCTGCGTCCCAGAGACACCGGCGGACTGTGAAAACAACGCCGAGTGCGGCGTCGGCGAGGCCTGCTTCGACGGCGCCTGCGTCAAGTTGCAAGGCGAAGGTGAAGGCGAAGGCGAAGACGGCGAAGGCGAAGAAGGCGAAGGCGAGGGCGTCGTCGCTGTCTGCGGCAACGACGTCGTCGAAGTCGGCGAAGACTGCGACAACGGCGACGTCGCCGAAGACGACGACTTTCTCGACGGCTGCCACGGCTGCGACGTCGTCGCCCCCGTCTTCGAGATCGACGCCGGCGAAGGCGACGTCGACAGCGTCCCG
>JANNAY010000252.1:0-4009 GCA_031384945.1 Deltaproteobacteria bacterium | reverse complement strand
CGAAGGCGAAGAAGGCGAAGGCGAAGGCGAAGGCGAAGGCGTCGGATCCGCCGGCTGCGGCAACGACATCGACGTCGACCTCGACGACGACAGCGACCCCTTCACCTACCCGATCGCCGTGCCGGTCGGCGCGATAGATCGTGAAATCGGCGTCTGGGCTTTCGATGACTACGATCCAAACACACCCAAATCGCTGGTGATTCTGTATCATGGAAACACCAATCTGAACCAACTGCCCGCCGGACCCCGCGGCCGCGGCTTCTTCGACATGGAGAGCGAGGTCGGCAGAGACGCCATCATCGTCTACGTCGACGCCGAGAACCTCTCGCAAGACCCCCAGTTCGTCTCGTGGCAGACCCTCGACACCGGCGACGCCAACCCCGACGTCCAGGCCTTCGAAGCCATCGTCGACTACATGCAGAGCACCTACTGCGTCGACGTCAACCGCACCTTCGCGGTGGGATTTTCTGGCGGTGCCAACTTCGTCACCGGGCTCGCCTGCCAACACGCAAACCTTCTGCGCGGCATCGCCACGTATTCGGGCGGCTTCGAAGAGCGCCACGGCGGCGCCCTCGACGTCGTCGCAGAATGCGACAACACCGCCACCGCCTACGTCAGCGTCCACAACGACAACGACGGCATCGCCGACGTCGCCGAAAGCGACCGCGCCGTCAGATATTTTCGCGACGCCGCCAGCTGCGGCGACACCGCCAGCGCCACCGACGAAGCCGACTGCGACGCCTTTGACGGCTGCGACGCAGACACCCCCGTCGTCTCGTGCCGCCCGACCGATCCAGTTGACCCGCAAGACGCCCATGACGTGTGGAAGCCGCAAGGTCCCACATTCATTTGGAATTTCTTTCAGAGTCTGCGCTGATTTTCAGCTTCAACTGAAAGCGTGAAGCTTCAGCCCGGTTTCTTGTCGAGACCAACGACGAAGGTCTCGGTCGAGCCGTCGCGCGTCGACTTGGGGCGCTTGATTTTGACGACGCTGAACACCTGCTGGCAGGCCGTGGTGAACGACTTCATCTCGCCGCCTTCGAGCACCTTGACGACGAAGCGGCCGCCCGGACGCAGCAGCCGCGACGCCACCTCGAGCGCCCGCTCGCACAGCGCCATGGAGCGGGCCTGGTCGACGGCGCGGATGCCGGTGGTGTTGGGGGCCATGTCGCTCAAGACGACGTCGACGACGGGCAGCGGCGCGCCGTTGCTGTCGGTGAGGTCGGCGAGGGTCATCGAGAAGGCGTCACCGATGATGGTGCGCACGTGGGGGCCGAAGCCGACCTTCACGGGCAAGAGGTCGATGCCGTAGGCGTGCCCGCCGGGCAGCACCTTGCCCTCGACGTACTGCATCCACGAACCGGGCGCGCAGCCGAGGTCGACGACGAAGTCGCCCTTCTTCAAGATGCGAAACTCAGCGTCGATCTCGTCGAGCTTGTAGATCGAGCGCGCGGCGTAGCCGTCTTTCTTGGCCTGCCGGTAGTAGTGATCGTGGCGGTCGTAGCGCTCGTTCTTCTTCTCGAGAAACTTGTTCGTCGTCGTCGTCGCCCGCGTCTTCGCAGGTCCGACCTTTTTTTTCGTCGCCATTTTCTACTTCTTCTTCGGCGTGCCGCAGTTGCCGGTTGCGCGGGCGACGTTGCCGACGACGTCGCGTGCGAAGACGCCGATTTCGCCGGTGCCGGGGTCGACATCGACGATGGCGCTGCCGCTGTCGGCGCCAGGGCTGACGTCGGGGTAGGCGAGGGCAGAGGCAGCGAACAGCTGCACCTGCGGCGGTGCCACGACGTTCAACTTGCCGCTCTGGCAGCTGACCGTCACGGCGAGCGACGTCGGACGGTCGATGACGCGGGCCTTGTCGCCTTCGACGACGAGCACCTTGCCGGGCTCGCTCAGCGCCTCGCCGCTCGGCGTGCGGGCCTCGAGGCTGCCGTCGGCGACGATGGCTCTGACGCCGCCTTTGCCGTCTGAGATGACGCTGGCGGTGGCGCTGACGGCGCCGCCGCCGCTGCGGACGACAACGACAGCGCCGTTGTCGAGGCCGACGTCGAAGGCCTTCTTGCCCGGTACGAGCGTCACGTTCAGCAGCCCGCGCGCCAGCGTGACCTTGCCGTCGCCGACGACGATGCGAGCGCCGTCGCCGACGGTGACCTCGGCGTTGTCGAAGCGCAGACGCACCTGCGAGAGCCGCGCGACGCGAATTTCGTCGCCGCTGTCGAGGTGCAGGTTGGGCACGACGTCGAGCTTGTCGTCGACACGGTTCTCTTTTTGCCGGCGCGCCTCAGACGACGCGGCCTCGACGGTGCCGGTGACCTCGAGGACAACTGCCTGGTGACCGCGAAACCCCCACGGCGGCCCGTTGCTGCTGACAGCCGCGACGGGAAGACCGATCGCGATCAGCAACAGAATCAGGGCAGCGACGAGGCGAAGTTTCATCAATCTCTTCGATGAGGGGTCGCGCGTTCTTGCGTGAAGATGACGTCGTCGTCAAATGGCGGATCGCGTTGGCGCAGCGACCCTCAGCGCGAGACGTCAGCGCAAGGCCCGAACGACCTTTTGGATTTCATCGTCGCTGAGTTCGCGAAACAGCCGCGGCGGCATCAAGAGCGGATCGTCGTCGTCGAGCTTGAGCCGGTCGATGGCCCGCTGCTTCTCGTCTCGCGTCATGACGTCGAGGCGGGTGGCGTCGAAGCGGGCGCGGGTCAGCGTCGGATCGAGCCTGCTGTTGTGACACTGCCCGCAGGCGTGCAGCAGGATGCCCGCCCCGTCGAGCCCGGCTTTCGGGCGAAACGACAAATCGCGCAGGGCGTTGTCGTCGACGACGTCGCGGATGTCGACGTCGAGCGCGGCGCCTTCGACAAAGTCGTTGTAGGCGGCGGTGGCGTCGAGCAGCTTGCGCTGATCGGTGATCTTGACGTCGTGGTAGGGCGGTGGAATCGCCTCGCCAGCGACGGCGGCGTCGTAGAGCAGCTGCCAGCTCGCGCTCTCGCCGGGCACGCTGTTGTCGTCGGGCTGCCCTGGTGACGACGCCACGACCTCGGCCTCGATGTCGGGCGATGGAAAGAGATTGATCTGGTCGCTGATGGTGCGCTTCACCAGCGCCTCGACGAGGATCGGGTTCGACTGCGCCACCAGCCGGCCCGGGATGCCCGCGTAGACCTCGTCGACGCCGTGGGCGCTGCGGTAGTCGTCGAGCAAGACCGCGCCGCCGTCAGTGAACGCGGCGAACCAGTGCGTCCACGGGTTCTGCAGCTCTTGCATGCGAAACAGGCGTTGCCCCGACAGCCCATCGGGTTGGTGGCACTGCAAGCAATCGACGACGGTGTTCTTCAGATCGACGTCATCGTAGAGGGACCAGCGGCGCCAACCTTCTTCGGTGGCCGGCGTGAGCAAGTCGTTGGGACCACACGCGCCCGCAGCGTCGTCGGCGTCGTTGCAGTCTTGCTCATAGTGCAAGAGGTAAAACGCGAGCTCGCGCCCCTGGGCGCCGTCGCCGGCGTTCGGCAGCGTCGCGAACTCGACCAGCTGGTCGCCGCGCACGTAGCCCATGCCCATCGCATTGCCGTCAGCGCGCTGGTCGGCCAGCTCGGCGAACACCGCCCGCGGGTTGAGCGCCGACACACTGCGCGCCGCCAGCGACGACGAATTGCCCGTCAGCGCGAACCCAGGCCGTGGCTCGCTGCCGTCGAACGACAGCGAGAGCAGCTTCTGCAGCTCTGCCAGCGACGTCACGTCGGGTGCTCTGTTGACGTCGTCTTCATCGCAGAAGACCGCGGTGACGCCGTTGTCGCGGCCGCGGGCGCACAAGGCCTGGCGCTGCTCTTCGTGCTTCAACAAGCCATCAAAGATCGACCTTGGTTTTTCGTATGGCGGCGGGCAGCCGGCGCACAAAGCGCCGATGACGACGACGTAGAAAAAGCAGCAGCCGCGCACGACGACTTCATTGTCATCGCCGCGGCTGGATCCTGCAAACGACGTCGACGGATCAGTTGCTCGTCAGCATCTCGCGCGC
>JANNAY010000247.1:0-3183 GCA_031384945.1 Deltaproteobacteria bacterium | reverse complement strand
GCTGCCAACGACGCCGGCAGCGATGGCGGCGTCAGCGACCACGCGGCGGCGCCGGCGAGGTTGACGCTGACGACGTTCAGGACCCCCGGGCCGGCGTTCGAGACGCTGACCGTGCGGGTCTGCGTCGTCGACGCGAAGACCGCGCCGACGTTGACGTTCGTGGGCGGATTGATGTCGGGTGCGGCGCGAGCGCTGCCCGACACATCGACACGAGCGTCGGGCAGCTGAACGGTGCCGATCGTGACGCTGTCGGAGAAGGCGCCGCCCGTGCCAGGCGCGAAGCGGACGTCGAGCGTGAACGACTCGCCGGGTTGCAAGCGGCGCGGCGTGGTGGGCGGCGACACCAGCGAGAAGGGCGCACCGACGCTGAGGCTGTCGACGTCGATCGCGGCGTTGCCGGAGTTCTCGATCAAAACGCCGCGGTTGGCGCTCTGGCCGATAAAGAGCTGACCGAACGCCAACGACGAAGGGTTCGGCGAGATGGCGCCTTGCGCGCCTTGTCCGAGCAACGACGCCGACGCCAGCGGCGTGGCGCCGTCGCTCGACGCCACGCGCACCGTTGCGGTCTGCGCGCCGAGCACCGTGGGCGAGAAGGTGACGTCGACGACGATGGCGCTGCCGACGTTGATCGTCGCCGGCAGGACGACGCGGGGAACGGCGGCAAAGGCGGCGTCGTCGACGGAGATGCCGCTGACGACGAGGGCGCCAAAGCCGGTGTTGCGAATCTCAAAGGTCGACGCGCCGGTGCTGCTCAACGCGACGCGCGAGAAGTCGACGCGGTCGGGCACAAGCGAAATGACCGGCTTGATCGAGGTGCCGCTGAGCACGGCGTCGACGACGGCCTCGTCGGGGTCGTCGCTGGCGACGCTCAAGGTCGCCGAGTCGGTGGCGCCCGTCGGGTTCGCTGGCGCCGTGTAGCGCACCTCGACGGCGAGGGCGGAGCCGACCGGGATGGTCTGCGGCAGCGACGGCGGCGTGAACGCGAACGCGGACGAGCCGGTGAGCTGCAGGTCTTCGACGTGCAACACGCCCGGACCGGCGTTGTTGATGACGACGCTGCGCAGCTGCGTCGTGCCGGCGAAGACGCTGCCGAAGCTGACGTCGGCGGGGTCGACGACGTCGGGGGCGAAGCGCGCCGTGCCCGTCAACGGCACGCGCACGTTCTGCACGCTGGCGCTGATGGTGACTTCGTCGTTGAAGATGTCTTCGCCGCTGGGAGCGAAGCGCACGTCGAAGGTCAACGTCGCGTTGGCCGCGAGCGTGCGCGGCAACGACGGCAGGTTGACGACGGAGAAGACGCTGCCGCCGCCAGCCGCGGAGGCAAGCGCGATGCCGCTGACGACGACGTTGGCGGTGCCAGTGTTCTGCAACGACACCGTGCGCGTGGCGGTGGCGCCCGAGAACGTTTCGGCGAAGTCGACCTGCAACGGCGACGGCGTCAACGCGCCCTGGGCGCCTTCGCCGACGAGGGCGACGGTGGCGGTGGGGCGGGCTTCGTCGCTCGAGGTGATGAGCAGGCTGGCGGCCTGCGCGCCGAGGGTGATGGGGTTGAAGTGGACATCGACGAAGAGCGAGGCGCCGCCGAATTCGAGGGTGGCGGGCAGGGGCGAGCGGGCGTCGGCGGTGAAGCCGTCGGTGTCGACGCGGAGGCCGGTGACGACGAGAGGTCCGAAGCCGGTGTTGCGAATTTCGACGACGCCGTCGCCTTGGTCGAAGAGGGCGGTGCGGCCGAAGTCGACGCGGTTCGGCGACGTCGAGATGACGGGTTTGACGGCGCTGCCCGAGAGGTCGAGCACGACAGGGTCGTCGTCGGGGTCGTCAGAGCGCAGCGTCAACGTGCCGGTGTCGGTGAGCCCGGTGAGCGTCGTCGGCGCGGTGTAGCGCGCGCTGAGCGTGACGGTGTCGCCGGCAGCGACGTCGACGGGGAAGGACGCGGCGAAGAGCAGGGTGAAGCGCGCGGCCGACGGTCCACCGATGGTGGCGCTGGTGATGCGCAGCGCGCCCTGGCCGCGGTTCTCGACGATGAGCGGAATTTCGCGGGTCGACCCGGCGTAGACGGCGCCGAAGCCGACGGCGTTGTCGACGACGTTGGGGGCCACGTCTTTGACGAAGATGTCGCCTTCGAGGCGGGCGGCGGCGCTGACAGCGACGTCGAGGTCGCCACCGCTGCCCTGGTCGCGGTCGTCGATGACGAGGTTGTCGAGAGACGGGCCGGGGGCGCCCGCCGTGACGTGCACCGTCAGCGTGAAGCTCTGCGTGGGCGCGAGCGTGATCGGGTAGCCCGCAGCAGGGTCGTCGACGGAGAAGCCGGCGTTGCCATCGTCGAAGGCGGCGCCGTCGACGACAACGGGGGCATTGCCGACGTTTTGCACAACCAGGGTTGTCGATCGCGCGCGGCCGACGAAGACGTCGCCGAAGTCGACTGCGCCGGGGGTGGCCTGCAGCTGTCCGGTGGTGCCCGTGCCGGTGAGCGTGACGTCGAGCTGCGACGGCGTGCCCTGCAGGTTGAAGGCGAAGCTCAACGTCGCCGTCTGTGCGCCCGCCGCGGTCGGGGCGAAGCGGCCGGTGACGACGAAGATGTCGACGTCGTCGCCGTCGTCGCGAAAGCCGGACAACAGCGCCGTCGCGATGTCGCCGTGGCTGACGCTGAACGGCCCGGTCGACGGCGTCAACGTGATGGCGTCGACGCCGACGATCGAGTCGAGCGAGCCGCGGTTGCGCACGAGGATCGCCACCTCTTGCGAGAGTCCGATGGGCACGCTGCCGAGGTCGACCACCGCGGCGTCGGGCACCAGCGCGGCCGGCGTCGTCGTCACCGAGGCATCGGGGTTGCCCTTGAACGATCCTGTCAGGCGGATCTTGGTGAGCTGCCCGTCGCCGTCGTGCAGCACGTTGACCTCGGCAGCGTCGGCGTCGCCGTCGTTGGCGGTGTAGCTGACGAGCACGCCGGTCTCGCCGCCCGGCTCGAGGCGGATGCTCTGCGCGCCGCTCGGCAGCGTGGTGAACGTGCTGCTGTCGTCGTCGAGGGTGAGCTGAAAGATGGTGAGAGGCGCGTTGCCAGTGTTCTTCAGCGTGACGCTGCGTTCGACGGCGATGCCGACGCGGACAGCGCCGAAGTCGACATCGTCGTCGGGGAGGACGACGAGCACGCCGTGGGCTTCTTCGCCTTCGCCTTCGCCTTCG
>JANNAY010000245.1:0-2628 GCA_031384945.1 Deltaproteobacteria bacterium | reverse complement strand
CGAAGGCGAAGGCGAAGGCGAAGGCGAAGGCGAAGGCGAAGGCGAAGGCGAGTAGCGCGGGGCCTGGCCGTACCCTTAGTGGTGCCAGTGCGGTCCGACCGCGATCTCGACGAGGGGCGGCACCTTCTTCAGCAGGGTCTTGTGGGCTTCGGCCATTTCGTCGGCGACGATGCCTCTGACGACGTCGGCGTCTTTGTCGGCGCATTCGACGACGAGCTCGTCGTGAACGGTGTTGACGAGTCCGGCGTTGGCGTTGGTTTCGTCGACGAGGCGCTCGTGCACGCGCACCATGGCCAGCTTCGTCATGTCGGCCGACGCGCCCTGAATGGGCATGTTCTTCATGATGCGCGAGAGCTCGCCGCGGGCGTTTGACGACGACAACGTCTCGCGATCGTAGGTGAGGCGACGGCCGAGGATGGTCTCGCTGTACCCCTTGCGCAGGGCCTCATCGACGCTGCCCTCGAGGTAGTCGCGCACCCGCGGAAAGGTGCGGAAGTAGCGGGCCAGCAGCTCTTCGCCGGTGGCGCGGTCGACGCGCAGCGACGACGACAGCGCCGCCGGGCCCATGCCGTAGACGAGGCCGAAGTTGATGGCCTTGGCGCGCTGGCGCAGCTCAGGGTTCTCGGTCTTTGAGACCTTCACGCCGAACATCGACGTCGCCACCGTGCTGTGCAGGTCTTCGCCGCGCGCGAACGCCGCGATGAAGACGGGGTCTTCAGCCAGCTCGGCGACGATGCGCAGCTCGCAGGTGCCGTAGTCGGCGGTGACGAGCTTGCGGCCGCGCGGGGCGCGGAGTTGCTCGTGAAAGCGTCCATCTTTCGGCAGGTTCTGCAGGTTGGGATCGCGGCAGGCGACCCGCCCCGTCGACGCGCCGAGCGGCACGAAGGTCGATCGGATGCGGCCGACGCCGTCGCCGTCGACGTCACGCACGTGCTGCAAGAACGAGTCGCCGTAGGTGCTCACGACCTTCCACGCTTCGCGGTAGGTGAGCAGCGCCGTCGCCAGCGGATGCTCGAGCGCGGCCAGCGTGTAGCGGTCGACGCCCTCGAGCGCTTTGCCGGTGGCGCGTTGCAACAGCGCGCGCACCTCTGACTCAGCGTCGAGGTTGAGCTCGGGCGTGCCGAACAAATCGCGCGGCACGAGGTCGCCGGCGAGGGCGAAGACGGCGTCTTTGGCGTCGCGGGCGGCGCCGCGTTCGACGTCGACGAGGGCCTGCCAGCCGGCTTTGTGGATGGGCAGTCCGCGGTGCTCGAGCGCGGCGAACGCGCGCAGCACGAGGCACTCGAGGCGCGCGACCTTCTTGTGTCCGCGTTCGTCGATGCGCACCATGCGCCCCTCGAGCTTCGCCACCAGATCGCGCGCACGATCGCCGGCCACCGTCGTCGACGGCGCCAGCGCCGCGCCGGTCTCGTCGGGCCGCGCGCCGCCCAGCGTCTCGATGGTGAAGCGACACAGCGGGCGCGCGACGTCGACGCCCTTCGTCAGCAGCAGGCGCAGCGCCGGCTTCGCTTCGTCAAAGAGAAAGACGCGATCGGTGCGCTTGGCGAAGCGCGCCAACAGCGCAAAATCGCCTGAGAATTCGACGTCGACGCCGTCGGAGACGACGTAGCCGTCGGCGACCGGCAGAAGCGCCAGCAGCGGGCGCGTCAGCAGCAGAGAAGCGGTGCTCATCAACGCATGCAGGCGTGGACGCTGCGCAAGCCCGTGCCGACCCGGTCTGAGAACTGGTTCACGACGCCGTTGAAGCCGACGAACCAGCGGCGGTCTTGTCCCGCCGTCTGGTTGGGATCGCCGCACGACGGTGGGTCGAGGCGGAAGACGCGGTCGCCGGTGCGGGTCTCGTCGATGGCGCCGAAGACGTCGAGCAGCTGGTCTTCGACGACGAGAGAGATCGTCGTGCAGCCGGTGGGCGTGAACCCGTCAGAGAAGAGCTGGCGCTCGTCGACGGGCGTGAGGTCGTTGCCGAAGGCTTGCAGCAGCGCGCCGTTGGTCTGCACCTCGGCGTCGAAACACGTCGCGTTGGGGTTGGCGTCGCCGCCGAAGCCGTCGGAGGTGCCGCTGTCGGTCAAATGAAACGAGAAGCCCGTGGGATCGCAGACCTCGGCCTCGACGAAGAAGCCGGCGCTGCCCGGTTGCACCTCGAGGATGGCCAAGGGCTGCGCGAGCGGTCCGTTGGTGCCGTTGCTGCAGTTGACGTTGACGTTGAAGCCGTTGACGGCGAAGTCGCAGCTGACGTTGCAGCCGCCGACGTCGACGGTGACGGCGTCTGTGGCGCTGCCGCCGGGTCCATCGCAGGTCAGCGAAAACGTCGTCGTCGCCAGCGGCCGAATCTCGCGCGCGCCGACGGTGCCGACGTCGCCGAATCCCTGATCGACTCGGCAGGTGGACGCGTTGGTCGACGAGAAGCGCAGCGTCGTGGCGAGCCCTTTGCGCAGGCTGCCGTTGTCGACGTCGAGCGTGGCCGTCGGCGCGGGCGGCGTTTCGCCTTCGCCTTCGCCTTCGCCTTCGCCTTCGCCTCCGCCTTCGCCTTCGCCTTCGCCTTCGCCCTCGCCTTCTCCTTCTTCACCTTCGCCCTCGACGCCGCCGTCTCTCTCGCCTTCGCCTTCGGCCACGGGCGGCGGGCAGGCG
>JANNAY010000422.1:0-6305 GCA_031384945.1 Deltaproteobacteria bacterium | reverse complement strand
ACTTTTGTCCGCCGGGCGCGACCAGCGAAGCCCGCAGCGAGACGCCGAGCAGCTTGTTGATGCTCAAGGTCGCCCGGTGCAGCGCCGCACCCTCGAGGCTCAGCGTCGTCGAGCCGTCGCACAACGCGGCGACAGCGTGCTCAACCGTGTCGCGCTCGGTGGGTCCGAGCACGTAGCCGTAGAGCTTCTTGCCGTCGAAGGGGACGATGGGCTCTTTGACGAGGCTCGCAGCGAGCTCTTGCGCTTCTCGCTGCCAGGCCGCGACGACCTCGGGCCGCAAGAACTCACGCAACGTCGGACCGTTCTTCGCTTCGTGGGCGGCAGCAGCGACGACGTCGGCGGGGGGCGCCGGCGTCTCTTCCGGCGCCCACTGGTCTTGCTTCTTCGTGTGCCAGTTCGGGTTCTTGAGATCTTCGCCGCTCTTCTTGAGCTCGCGCTGCACGAGGTTCACGACGCCCTGCTGCCACTCCATCGGCACGTCGTGCACGCCGACACCCTTCTTCGGATCGTCTTTGTTCTCGGTGGCGCGCTTGGCGGTCAGTGCGCCGAGCGCGAGCAGCGTGCGCGTGAGCTGGATGTAGCGGGCCGGAATCGGGTCGCGCTCGCCCGTCATGTTGACGACGTAGCCGTTGTTGACGAGGTAGAATTCTTTACCGCCCTCGGTCTGCACGACGCTGTCGCTGTGGGCTTCGGCGTTGGATTTGCCGGTGTTGATGGGCTTGCCTTGAAACACCGCCCACAGGTCGCCGCGGCCGTCGGCGGTGATGACGTTTTTGCGCCCGCGCATCAGGTCTTGTGGACCGAGCTCGTCGTCGGCCGAGGCCGCGTTCACCAGCACGGCGCCGTTCGGCAGGTGCTTGTGATCTTCGGCCTCGAGGGTGCGGACGCCGACGCAGCTGACGAGCACGCCGGCGTGGGCGAAGGCTTCTTCTTTCTTCGTGTGCACGAAGATCTTGGTGGCGTCCCAGCCGTGCTTCTGCGCGTCGACGAGCAGCAGCTGCTGCAGGTCGTGCGAGCGCTTGGGGTCTTTGTCGTAGAGGTGCACTTGCATGCCGCGGGCGAGCATGGCGCGGGCGACGCCGCCGCCGACGGCGCCGCAGCCGACGACGAGGGCTTCGTCTTTGACGGTGACGCCGGCCTTCTCGAGGCGGTCGAGCTTGCGCGTGACCTCGAGAACGACGGAGTGGCCGATCATCGGCGACTCCCACTCGAGCTTGGCCCACGTCTCGGCGACGTTGGCGACGGGGCACAACAGTTTTCCTTCTTTTTCGAGGTCGTGGAGGATGCGCGCGCCGCGGCGCGTCTGCTCGACGCAGACGAAGAACGGCGCGTAGTCAGCAAACTTCTCGTGCAGGATCTTGATGGCTTCGGCGCCGTCGTCGATCAGCAGCACCTGCGGCTTCTGTCCGTCGGGCCACGTCGGCTTGCCGTCGACCCAGTAATTCGACTGCGGCAGCTGCGAGATGATGCCGCGCAGCTGCTCTTCGATGGCCTCTTCCATCGCGTGGGCGAACTCTTTGCTGCCGGTCTTGCGCGAGACCTCAGAGACGGTGGCGCCGCGCGACTCGAGCTCGGCGGCGACGCGGTAGTTGGTCGAATACACCTTGCCGATCAGGTGCATGTCGTCGTGGGCGACGCCGAGCTTGTTGAGCGCGCCGAACAACGTCGCCGACGTCGCGAACAGGTGCTGCAGCCCCATGAACTTGAAGTCTTTGAGCTCGTTGGGCTTGGCGACCTGCGCCATCATCGTCTCGAGCGCGCCCATCTTCGGCGCGATCGACTCGAGCGACGCGAGCTGGTGCGCGCTCTCGGTCGTCAGTCCCTCGACGAGGCGGCGATCGGCCAGCGGGTCGCCGCTCTTGCTGGCGATGCCGTTCAGCGCGTTGAAGAACTGCACGCCCTTGGCGCCGAGCGCGCGCTGCACGGCGTCGACGGTGACGACGCCGCCCTGGGCCAGGTCGATCAGCTTGCCGAGCACGGCGGCCTGTGTGTACGAGCGCACCTCTTGGCCGTTGGCGAAGCGGTTGTAGAGGTCGTCGACGACGGCGCGGTCGAATTTGTCGTTGGGGACGGGCGCCTTCGACGTGCGCCGCTCGATGGCGTCGAACAAGCCGACGTTGTCGGTGAAGGGCGCGAGGTCTTTGACGAGGGCGTCGACGAGGGCCTGGCCCTCGGGCGTCTGCAGCTTCGCCGACAACACCGCTGCGCTCTGGCCCGCCAACGGACCAACAGGCCTCGCCGTCATCGGCGTCGTCGTCGGTTGGAGCTTGAGCGGCGGCAGCTTCACAGCAGCGAGCCTAGAAGGCGCCGTCGTCGTCGTCGAGGTCGTCGACGGAACAGATCACCCGCGCCAAAATTCACGCCTTCGTGCAAGCGCGTCAGAAACAAGCCGGTCCGAGGGCGACGATGCCCCGCGCGTCCTGCGGCGGACGCGCGATCGCCGTCGCTTTCGTCGTCGGGCACGCCGCGAACAGCCGCGTCAACAGGTCGAGCTCGAGGGGGTCGTAGTAGACGCGCCGCTTCTGTCTGACGGCCTCAGCGTCGATGTGGGCGTAGAGCCAGACGCGAAAAGCGATGAGCCCGGCACCATGTCCGCGGGCGACGGCCACGACGTCGGTGCGCCGCTCGATCTCTTCTTCGGCCGGCGGCCAGAACAACATCGGCAACAGGCCGGCGAGGCCCGCTTTGCCGTCGCTGTCGAAGCGCTGGCGGTAGTCGAGGCTGTGGGCAAGCTCGTGGGCCAGCACCGCGCGCAGCGCGAGCTCAGACGGCGGGTCGTCGAGCACGGCGTCGTTGATGTCGATGACGAGGGCGAGGTCGCCGTCGAGGGCGCTGCCGATGTCGAAGTTGGATTGAAAAAACGTCGTCGGCGAAGTCAGCGTCGACGTTGTCATCGGCGTCTGCAGCAGCTCTGGATACGACGCCGCCTTCACCTGCCTGAGCAGCGCTTCGATGTCGGTGTGGGTGAGGGCGGCTGCCATCACGAGGGCGGTCACGATGATCATCGCGGCGTCGTAGCCCGATCCTGCTGAACCGGCGTGCGGGGGGGTTCGTAAGCAGATTGTGTGCGCTTCCAACCTTCCCGCGTCGCTTTCTGGTGCTGCCACGCTGTGGGCGGTGGTAGGCAGTGGGACAGGAGATTTCTTGGCCGTCACCCGTCGCAAAGTCGACAGCGCAGCCGACGCCGACGACGCCGCCGTGGTCGCCCGCATGGCGGCTGGGCAGCAGCAGGCGCTGGCCGAGCTCTACGACCGCTACTCCAGCCTGCTGCTCGGTGTCGGTGTGCGCATGCTCGGCGTGCGCGCCGAAGCCGAAGACGTGCTGCACGACGTCTTCGTCGAGGTGTGGAAGCGCGCCGCCGACTTCGACGCTGCCCGCGGCACCGTGCGCGCCTGGCTCGCGCTCCGCATGCGCAGCCGTTGCCTTGACCGCAAGAAGTCACCGCGCGTGTCGCGCTCGGTCTCGTTCGAAGACACCGAGCTCTCGCGTCGCGCCGCTCCTGAGCAAGACCCGCTGTTGCGCCTCGAGCGCCAGCGCGTGCGGCAGGCGCTGACGACGCTGAGCCCCGACCAGCGCGCCGTCGTCGACCTCGCCTACTTCGCCGGCCTGTCGACCCAAGAGATCGGCGACCAGCTCGGCGTGCCGCAGGGCACCGTCAAGTCGCGCCTGTTTGCGGCGCGCGAGAAGCTCGCCAAGGTCCTCGGCGACCCCGACGACGCCGCCAACGACGCCAGCACCAAAGCCAACGACGTGAAAGGAGAGCGCCAATGACCCACCACGACGACTCCTTCGACGACGTCGACGCCCTGCTGCTGCTCGCTTCGGTCGACCCCATCGCGCCGCCGCCGGCGATGAAGCAGGCGTTGCTCGCCGCGATCGCAGGACCCTGGTACGCGCCCTTCACCCGCCGCGTCGCCGAGCTCTGCGAGATCTCGCAAGACAAGGCCAAAGAGATCCTCGCCGCCGTCGACGACGCCGCCCGCTGGATGATCGGTCCCGCCGCCGGCACCGAGGCCTTTCACATCGACGCCGGTCCTTCGCTCGAAGGCGCCATCGTCGGCTTCATCCGCATCGCCCCCGGCGCCGTCTTTCCCGACCACGCCCACGTCGGCGCCGAAGACGTCTACGTCCTCGACGGCGGCTTCGTCGTCGACGACGGCAACGGCTCCTCCCTCACCGTCCGCGCCGGCGAAGAACACCCCATGGCCGCGGGCTCGCGCCACGAGGTGCGCGCCCTCGCCGAAGGCTGCCTCTACCTCGGCGTCGTCAGAGACGGCCTCGACTTCGGCGAAGGCCCCGTCGGCGCCGACGACCCCCGCGTCTGACCTCACCTCATCGGGCCAACAGCGGAATCAACGACGCCACCAGCAAAGCAGCGGCGGCGAAGTTGAACGCGCGCAGCTTCTTTGGCGCCGTCAGCCAGCGCCGCAGGTGCACGCCCATCGCCGCCCAGACGGCGCAGCTGGGCAAGTTGACGACGACGAAGACGACGGCGACCACGGCGAGGGCGGCGGGCCGATCCTTCGGCACGTAGGCGCTCACTGCGGTGAGCCCCATGGTCCAGGCCTTCGGGTTGACCCACTGAAAGGCGACAGCGCCCCAAAATCCCATCGGCTTCGCTGTGGCCGTCGTCGACGAAGACGAGTTGGGCGCCGTCTTCGTCATCGCGATCTTCGCGGCGAGGTAGAGCAAGTAGGCGACGCTGCAGACGCGCAGCGCGGTGTGGGCGACGGGCACGGCGTCGAAGACCGCGCCGAGGCCGAGCCCGACGACAACGATGAGCAGCGAGAAGCCCGCGGTGACGCCGAGCAGGTGCGGCAGCGTGCGGCGCAGCCCGAAGTTCGTCCCCGACGTCATCAGCATCAGGTTGTTCGGCCCCGGCGTGATCGACGAGGCGAAGGCGAACAGCGCGAGGGCGAAGGTCTCGTCGAGGGACAACATGCGCTGCAGGTTAGGCGCCGCCCGTGGGTGATTCTTGCCTTCTGCGGCTTGATCTTGCCGCTGCGCGCAACAACCATGCGTCATGGACGACATTGACCGCAAAATCTTGCGTCAGCTCAGCAAAGACGGCCGCCAGAGCAACACGAGCCTCGCCGAACGCGTCGGCTTGTCAGCGTCGGCGTGTTTGCGCCGCGTGCAAGAGCTCGAGCGCAGCGGCGTCGTGCGCGGCTACCGCGCCGTCGTCGACCCCGTCGCCGTTGGCATCGGCTTCATCGCCTACGTCGCTGTCGGCCTGTCGAAGCACACGAAGCAAGAGCAGAAGTCGTTCGAGCGCGCGATCTCTGCCGCGCCTGCCGTGCGCGAGTGCCACAACGTCACCGGCACCATCGAGTACTTGCTGCGCGTCGAGGTCGCCGACCTCGCCGCCTACAAGCACTTTCACACCGAGGTGTTGGGCGCCCTGCCCCAGGTCGCGACCATCACCTCGTACATCGTGATGGAGTCGCCGAAGGACGAGAGAGCCTGAGCTGCGCGCACGGAGAACTCGTCGGAGCCCGCGCCGCAGACCTCACCCTCGCTGCGCTCGACCTCTCCACGGGCGCTCGCAAAGCCTCGCTGTGGAGAGGTGAAATCCGGACGCAGAGCTTGCTGTGAATCCGGAGGCGGGAGAAACCAGCGCTTCTCCACTTGGTGAAACTCAGCTGTGGAGAGGTGAAATCCGGATGCAGAGCTTTGCTGTGAATCCGGAGGCGGGGAGAACCCAGCGCTTCTCCACTTGGTGAAACTCAATGTCTTGATTCGCGCAGGAAGCAGCATCGTTGTTGTTGCAGCCTCAACGAGAACCCCCACGTCTCGGCGCCCGCACTACACACTGAAACACGTTACTCGTCCGCTCAAACCCCAGCCGTAAGACGCGCTCGCCTGCAATGAGGCCGCATCCAGCCGTAAGACGCGCTCGCCTGCGATGAGGCTGCATCCGGATTTCACCTCTCCACAGCGAGGCTTTGCGAGCGCCCGTGGAGAGGTCCGAGCGCAGCGAGGGGTGAGGTCCGGCGCGGGCCCTCAGAGCATGAAGACGGTGATCATGTGGACGATGAGCCAGGGGAAGCACAGCGTCGTCAGCGCGACGTGGATGGGCACCCAGCTGCGCAGGATCCAGTGGTAGCCCTGCATCTTCTCGAGGAAGCGCTCTTCGATCAGGCAGGTGACGATGCGGCGACCGGTGTCGTGCTTGTCGGCGGGCAGCGCGGTCGGGCCGTTGGTCTGCGTCCAAATCTCTTCGACGACGTCAGAGCGGTTCATACGCCGCTTGCCGTAGCCGACCGGGTTCTTGATGGCCTTGGGCACGACGTTGTTGATGTAGT
>JANNAY010000216.1:0-4003 GCA_031384945.1 Deltaproteobacteria bacterium | reverse complement strand
AGTGGCCCGAGGTGAAGGCCATCGCCGCGCACCTCGCCCCGGTGCGCGCCCGCGGCGTCGGCTCGCGCTACTTGCCCCTCGTCGACGACGCGCTCTCCGGATTGATCCGCGGACAGCTCACCGTCGCCGCCGTCATGTCCGTCGTCTACGTCGTCTGCCTCGGCGTCGCTGGCGTGCCCCTCGCCGTCGGCATCGGCATCCTCGCCGGCGCTGCGTATCTGATTCCGTTTGCGTCGGCGTCGACGGCGCTGGTGCTGTCGATCGCGTTCGCGTTGCTCGAAAAGGGTGACGAGGCCGGAGGGCCCATCCTCGGCGCCGTCGTCACCTGCGTGATCGTGCAGATCCTCGAGGGCTATGTTTTGACGCCGCGCATCGTCGGCGAAAAAGCCGGCCTGTCGCCGTTGGCGGCCCTGCTGGCGGTCTTGCTGGGCGGCAGCGCGGCGGGCTTTCTCGGCGTGCTGTTCGCGCTGCCGGTGGGCGCGGTGATCGCCCTGATCCTTCGTGAAGAATTCGGCAGCGGCCGCGACAGCGCCGTTGCGATCCCGCACACTGCGGAGGCCCGATGAAGATCTCGTCCGTGCTCCTGGCCTTGATGATTCTGGCGTCGACGTTCGGCGCCGCGGCGCGCGCCGACGACGACCCGTCGATCGCGTCGTTCGTCGCCTTGAAGAAAGACGTCGAAGAGCTGCGGCAAGACCCCGAGAAAAAGAAGTTTCGCCACAACTACGAGAAGCTGATCGTGCGGCTGCAGGCCGTGGCGAACACCCACAAAGAGGGCAGCCGCGCCGACGACTGCGCCTTTGTCGCCGCCCAGCTGCTCGAAGAATTGGCCAGCGTCTCCGTTGTCTCCGCCGACAAAGAGGCCGCCGTCGACGCCTTTGTCTCGATGGCCGAGCGCTTTCCCAAATCGAACCTGCGCGACGACGCCCTCGTCGCCGCCGCCCGCCTCACCGACGACGTCATCGCCGGCCGCAGCTTCGTCGACAGCGTCGTCGCCATGCGCGACGCCGACATGAAGTCCGCCGCCGTCGACCTCAAAAAGTCGCGCTTCACCGACACCGCCGTCAAAGAAGCGAAGCAGAAGAACGCGCTGGCGAATTCTCCAACGACTTCTTCTTCGTCGACGACGACGATGGCCTCGGCGCTGGCGAAGGTGGCCGAGACGCCCGCGAAGACTTCGACGACGACGAATGAGGCGCCGGCGCTGTCAGAAAAAGACAGCAGCCGCGTGACCATGAAGCCCGTGTCGGTCTTGCCCGAGCGGCCACCGCCGGGCACGCCCTCGCGCAAGGTCATCGTCATCAAGCACGAGCGCACGCCGGCGCAGGGCAGCCAGTCCGGCGAGAGCCAGGTGCGGCTGCGCATCTCTGGCGACGTCGGCGTCATGCGCGGCGACGTGCCCGGCACGCCCGAGACCGGCGGCGCCGCCGGCCGGCGCATCTTCTACGACGTCGCGCCGGCGCGGCTCGGCCAGCGCAACATCCAGCCCATCGAAGTGCACGACGGCGTCGTCGCCCGCGTCCGCGCCGGCCAATACGACACCGATGTCGTCCGCCTCGTCATCGAGCTCGAAGGCAAGAAAGAGCCGACGCTCACCGTCACCCGCAAGCCGTTCGAGCTGGTGCTCTCGTCACCCCTCGACATGCCGAAGGCCGACGTCGTCGCCGGTACGCCGCCGAGTGAGAAGCCGACGACGGCGCTGGCGGCGCAGTCGACCCCGACGACGACGCCCATGACGACGGGGCCGGATCCGAAAGAGGTGAAAGAGCGGCTGTCGCAGACGCGGTCGTCACAAAACGGCGGCGTCTCGATCTCGCAGCAGCTCGGGCTCAAGGTGCACCGCGTGGTCATCGACGCTGGCCACGGCGGCCACGACGTCGGCGCCATCGGACCGTCGGGCATCAAAGAGAAAGACATGACGCTGCAGATCGCCAAGCGCGTGCAGCAGAAGCTCAACGCCGAGCTGCCCGACGTCGAGGTCATCATGACCCGCGACGACGACCGCACCCTGGCGCTGCAAGACCGCACCAACACCGCCAACACCGCGGCGGCCGACTTGTTCATCTCGATTCACTGCAACGCGAGCCCCATCGCCCGCGTGCGTGGCGTCGAGACCTACTACTTGAACATCTCGCACGACCGCTACGCGATGCGCCTCGCCGCCCGCGAGAACGCAGAGACGGGCGAAGGATCGATCAGTGACCTCGACTTCATCATGGCCGACCTCGCCATGAAGTCGAACGTCGACGACAGCGTCGCCCTCGGGCGGCTCGTGCAAAAGAGCGTGATGAAGAAGCTCCACTCGACGTGGAGTGACGTGCCCGACCTCGGCCTCAAGCACGCGCTGTTCTTCGTGCTCATGGGCAACAAGATGCCCTCGATCCTCGTCGAGACGAGCTTCGTGTCGAACAAGGTCGAAGAGAAGCGCCTGGCCAGCCCCGAGTACCAGGACGCCATCGCCAACGGCGTCGTCGACGGCGTCAGGGCCTTTGTCGAAGAGCGTCAGGCTTTCTACAACACGCCGTGATCCACTCCCTCGCAGCGTTGGTTCGTGAGCAGGGCGGCGAGCAGGCCGCCCGCGCCTTTTCAGCCGACGTCGAATCCTGCGTCGCCGCCGTCGTTGGATCTGTCCCGAGCCGAACTGTGGTGCTGGCGCTCGGCGGATTGGCGCGGCGCCAGCTGCTGCCCTTCTCCGACGTCGACCTCTGCTTCGTCGTCGACGGCACAGACTTCGACGCCGGCGCCATCGTCTCCAAATTGTGGGACGAGAAGCTCAAGGTCTCGTGGTCGGTGCGCGCGCCCCAAGAGTTGCTGCGCCTCTTCGACGACGTCAGCGGCAAACAAGGCCACGCCGCCATGGCCCTGCTTGAAGCCCGCGCCATCGCCGGCGACGTCGACTTCGGCCGCGCCGTCTTGCGCGATCTGCGGCGCGACATCGGCGCGCGACGACGACAAGCGCTGCTCGAGGCCCGCGTCGACGAAGCCCTCGCCCGCCGCGCCCGCGCCCACCACAGCCCCTCGCTCGTCGAGCCCGACCTCAAAGACGGGCCCGGCGGCTTGCGCGACGTGCAGCTGCTCGCCTGGGCCGGCCTGTGCCGCTCCGGCATCGACGTCGGCGACGACGACGTCTTCGACGCGCTCTTGCGCGGCGGCGCGCTCTTTCCGTCCGAAGTGCAGGCCGTGCAAGATGCACGCGCTGAGCTTCTGATTCTTCGGGCCGCCCTCGTCGTCGGCGCCGGCCGTTCTGAGAACAAGATGCACGCCGACGCCGCCGAACGCGCCGCGGCCGTCGTCGGAGAAGAAGGCGGCGGCCTGCGTCCCGGTGAAGCGATGGTCAAGCGCGCGGTCATCGCCATGCGCAAGGTGCTCGTTGCCGTCGACGACGCCCTCGTCCGCTTCGTGCCCGATCGCGCGCCGCGCCGCGCCCGCGACGACGCGCCGCGGCTGTCGACGCTGCTGTCGTCGTCGTCGCCGACGTTTCCGGGTGTGTTCACCGGGCTGCTCGAGCGCGGCACGCTGCAGCCGCTGCTGCCCGATCTCGCGCGCCTCACCGGACGCGTGAAGCACGACGGCATCCACGCCTTCACCACCGACGCGCACCTGTGCCGCTGCGGCGACATCGCCGCCGCCATCGTCGCCGGCGCCGGCAGCGACGTGCTCGGCGAGAACGCGCTGCCCGCGCCGCTGCAGCCGATCCTGCAGAGAAACGCCAGCAACGTCGTCGTCGTCGCCAGCGCCCTCTTGCACGACATCGGCAAAGGACTGCCCGGCGACCACTCCATCGTCGGCGAACAGATCGCCCGCGCGACGCTCTCGCCGTTCATCGACGCCGATGACGTCGACGACGTCTGCTTCCTTGTCTTGCACCACCTCGAGCTCTCGACCACTGCGCAGCGCCGCGACCTCGGCGACCCGCAGGTCATCGACGACGTCGCGAAGCTCGTCCGCACCCCCGAGCGCCTCGACGCCCTCGCCCTGCTCACGTGGTGCGACTGGTGCGCCG
>JANNAY010000200.1:0-3556 GCA_031384945.1 Deltaproteobacteria bacterium | reverse complement strand
ACGACGTCGGCGAGTGGGACGGCACCCACTTCATCGCCATGGAGTACATCAACGGCGCCGACGTCTCGGTGCTGCTGAAGTTCGCCGAAGACAACAAGAAGCGACTGCCGCCCCTGGTGTCGGCGCACATCATCAGAGAAGCCGCCCTCGGGCTCGACGCCGCGCACGTGGCCACCGACGCCACCGGCTCACCGCTGCGCGTGGTGCACAGAGACATCTCGCCGCACAACTTGATGGTGAGAAGCGACGGCCTCTGCAAGGTCGTCGACTTCGGCGTCGCCGTCGCCGAGAACCGCCAGCAAAAGACCGAATCCGGGCTGCTCAAAGGCAAGCTCGGCTACATGGCGCCCGAGCAAATCAAGGGCGCCCCCGTCGAGCCGAAGGCCGACCAGTTCTCTCTCGGCGTGCTGATGTGGGAGATGCTCACGCAACGTCGCCTGTTCACCGGAGAGAACGCGGCGCAGGTCTTCATGCGCATTCTCAAAGAGAAGGTCGCAGCGCCGTCGACGCTGGTGCACGACGTGCCCCCCGAGCTCGACGTCATCGTGCTGCGCATGACGGCGCAAGAGCCGGTCGATCGCTATCCGCGGTGTGGCGATGCCGCGATGGCGATTCGCCGGGTGCTCGAGCAGTACAAGTCGCCCGACAACGCCGCGGCGCAGCTCATCCGCGCCACCATTGGTCCCGAGCTGCAAGCGCGCTTGAAAGAGGTCGCGCAGCGCCCCGCGTCGACGCCAGGCAGCCGCGATGGCGCGTTCGGACCGCCGCAGACGAGCACAGGCAAGGGCGAGACCGCGGTCGGGTCGTCGTCGGCGCCGAAGATGATCTGCGGCGTGTGCGGCACGTCGTCGCCGGCGGGCGACCGCTTCTGCCGCTCATGCGGCTCGGCCCTCGGCACCCAACAAGGGGGAACGCCGACCGGCACTCCGCGCGGCGAAAACAGCGGCGTGACGCAACGTCCGGTGACAGGCACGATCCCGCGCGTCGATGTGATGGGCGTGCCGTCGTCGTCGGCGTCGTCGACGGGCACGGTGCGCAAGCCCGCCATCGACGACAAACACACCGGCTCGAACCCCTTCTTGCTCGCGCCGATGCCGGGCACGCCGGTGTCGGGCACGCCGGCGCCGTCGCGCAATTTTTCGACGAGCAAGAGCGGCACCGGCGGACTCTCACCACCCCGCGCGTTCGCCGGCGGCGCGCAGGCGCTGCCGACCTTGCCGACCGAGCTCGCCGTCGTCGCCGGCTTCGTCGAAGTGCTGCGCCAGGGCCAGGTGTCGCCCGCCGACGCCGACGCCCGCAAAGCCGCGTTTGCCGTCATCGACGACCTCGCCGCGCGCCACCACACCGTCGCGCAGAAGCACGACAACGGACGCTTCAGCATCGCCTTTGTCGGCGACGGCGCGACGGCGACGGCGGTGTCGCTCGCGCGCGCCAACGTCAGAGCCGCGGCCCGCGCCGGCCACGACGTGCTCTTGCGCCTCGCCGTCGCCAGCGAGCCGAATTCGCCGTCTGAGATGTTGCCGAAGGTGCGCTCTGTCGCCGAGCAGCTCGTCGACAACGCCGTGCCCGGCAGCGCCGTCATCGCCGACGCCGCGCGCTTGAAGGGCGGCGATCCGCCGACGACGCGGTCGGCGTCGGTCTCGCTGCGCGAGGGCGGCACGCTGATCGCGCACGAGCTGGTGTTGCCGCGGCGCTTGATTGGGCGCACCGCCGAAATTGTCATCATCGACCAGGCCCTCGACGTCGTCGAACGCGGTCCGCCGAAAGAGAACGGCAAAGAGTCTGGCGCCGCCGACGTCTTGCGGGACACCCGCACCCGGGCGCAGCAAATCATGGTGCTCGGCGAAGGCGGCGTCGGCAAAACCGCGCTGCTCGAGGTCGGGCTCGCCTTTGCCAAAGACCGCGGCTTTCTCTGCGGCTTCGCCCGCGGCGCCCGCGTCAAAGAACCCATCGCCCTCGACGTGCTGCGCCAGCTGGTGCGCGGCGTCTGCACCGAGCTGCTCGCCCGCGAACGCCTCACCGGCGCCTGGACGCGCGCCGTCGACCTCTGCGGCATGAAGCCCGCCGAGAGCGCGCGCTTGAAGGCCATCGTCGACGACGAAGCCGACGCCGGCGGACTCAAAGACGTGCCCGCGCAGCGCCGCCGCGCCGTGCTCAAGGCCTGCGTGTTGGGCTTCTTCGACAAGCTCACCGAGCGCGCGCCGGTCATGCTCGTCGTCGACGATCAACACAAAGGCGACGCCGTCAGCTTCGAGATTCTCGCTGAGCTCGGCGCGCGCTTGAGCGACAAGCGCTTGTGCATCGTCGTCGCTGGACGTCCGTTGCAGGGCGAGCGCGTCATGCCGCTGGCGCGCCGCGTGATGCTCGGGCCGCTGCCCGCCGCCGACGTCGTCGCCATCGCCTCGCAGCTGCTGGGTTGCCCGGTCACCGAGCCGCTGGCGTCGTCGTTGGTGAACCGCTCGTTGGGCAATCCGCTCGTCGTCAGCATTCTCTTGCGGCACCTCGTGGCCCTGCGCGCGATCGCGCCGTCGCCCTATGGTGTGCAGGTGCTCGTCGACATCGACCGGCTCGGCCTGCCGCCGAACCCGACGGTGTTGATCCACGCCAACCACGCGCTGTTTCCGACCGAGGCGCAGTCGCTGCTGCTCGCCGCGGCGCACATCGGCCAGGTCGTCGAGCCGGCGTGGCTGTTTCGCGTCACCGAGGGCGTGCGCGACGTCGCTGGTGTGCTCAAAGGGCTCGCCGAGCTCGGCATCCTCGAGCAGCTGCCCGTGACGCCGGGATCGCCCGAGCAGTGGAGCTTCAAGAGCACCGTCGAGCTCGAGACCATCCCGGCGCGCCTCGACGCCCCACAGGCGCGCGTGCTGCAAGCGCGCGTCGCCGACGCCCTCGCGAAAGACCTTGAGCAGCGCTTCACGCTCGAGGGCGGCGAGCGCCTCGCCGCCCACCTCTTCGCCGCCGACGCCCGCGTCAGAGCCGCCGACGTCGCCGCCCGCGTCGCCGAACGCGCCGCCTCGATGGGCTTGTTTGACGTCGCGGCCGAGCACAGCAAGCGCGCCCTCGCCGTCGAGTGGCGCGGCATGCCGGCCGGCGCTGCCAACGCCGCTGGCGCCGACGAAAAAGCGACACGCGTGCTGCGCCTCGCCGCCGCCGCCTGCCAGTCGTTGCTCGAGATCGACGCCGCTGCCGCCGTCGACGCCGTCGCGCCGGTCTTGAAGTCGGTGCCGGCGTTGCTCGCCGTCAAAGCCCGCGTCGAAGCGTTGCGCCAACGCGGCCTCGCCCTCGCCCGCTTGAAGCGGTGGAACGAAGCCGAGAGCTGCCTCGACGAGGCCCTCGAGACCCTCGCCTCTGAGCACGACGCTGGCATCGGCGCCGGCTTGCTCGTCGACATCGCCTCGGTGCTCGAGCAGCGCGGTGACGTCGACAGCGCGGCGTCGCAGCTGCAAGAGGCGCTGCGCATGTTTGCCCAGGCGCGTCCGACGGCGACATCGACGGGCCGCGAGCGCGCCCACGAAGCGCTCTTGCTCATCGGCCGTCTCGCGCTGCGCCAGCGCAA
>JANNAY010000179.1:0-3377 GCA_031384945.1 Deltaproteobacteria bacterium | reverse complement strand
TGGCCCGCCATGCCGGCGACCGCGTCGAGCTGTGCCTTGTTGCGGCCCAGCGGCGACATCTCGTTGAAGGTCACGTTGTTGAATGAGCGGCGGTTGATCGCCGCGTTCATGAGCCCATCAAGACGGCTGGTCGACATGGATGACACCTCGGCCAACACGCTAGCGGCGGCGCGCCGGCACGGCAACGCCGCCGCATCACGCTGGGCTCAGAAGTAGAGGCGCGCGCCCAGCGACGCCGACGAGAAGAAGCCGATGCCCGGAAAGACCTCGGCCGACGGCGCGATCTCACCGTAGAGCTCGAGCGGAAAACTCTGAAACGCGTAGTTCAAGCCGAGCGGGACGCGCACGCCGGCAGCGACCGGCACTGCCGCCACGTACACCGGGCCGCGGTACCCAAACGGCGGGCCTTTGACGTCGGCAGAGACCGCGCCCCAGCCGCCGATGCCGGCGTAGGCGGTGAAGTCTTCGGTCAAGTGCGCGTGCCAGACGTGGTCGACGTGCAACGAGAGCGAGCGGTCGAAGAAGAGCAGGCCGCCGACGCCGACGATGAGGCCGCTGTCGGCGCTGGTCATGAACTTGAGGTCGATGCCGGTGGGGGCGCCGAGCCGCAAGCCGAGGCCGAAGTCGCGCCCCATGGGCGATGTGGCGGCGGCAGCGGGGACGGCGGCGAAGGCGGCTGCGAAGACGACGACGAGGGCAGCGATGTTGCGGTGCATGGTGGTTCCTGGTTGTGGAGGTTCACAACCCGGTTGAGCAGCGGCCGTGCCACGACGATGAACGCGTCCTCCACGGCCACGGGGCGCGGGTGCGCGCACGAACGCCCCAGCGCTCAGGTGTGACGAGCATGCTCAAAGCGTGGCGCAAACGTCCGCGGGCGGCGGGGACGAGCCGGCCACGTCATTCTTCTGGGGTGGGGGTGTGGGCGGCGAAGAAGACGTCGCGGTCGAGGACGAAGGCGACGACGAGGTTGACGACCGAGAACGCGGCCAATCCCCAGGCAGCGATCTCTAAAATGTGCGCGGGTGCGAGCTCGAACCAGGCGCAGACGCCGACGACGACGGCGGCGAGGAAGGTCGGCAAGACCGATCCGCGGGCGAAGCGGCGGCGCTCTTCGGTGACCATGTTCTCGAGGCCGCCCAGCGAGAGCTCGGCGCACAACGACACGATGACCGGCAAGGCGAGACCGCGCAGCGGGTGCGCGACGTCGAAGTAGCGCGCGTCGCCGAGCAACGGCACCAACGCGAGGCCGTGCGCGAAGGACCAGCCGACGCGGACGACGTCGTCGACCTTGATGCCGCCGGTGGCGCGCAGCGCGCGGACCGATCCGGTGAGGTAGTCGGCGCCAGAGATCCACGTGAAGAACACCATCAGCAAGAAGACCGCGGTGCCCGCCAGCTTCGCCGACCGCTCGGGGGTGATGTCGGCGACGATGGGTCCGAAGTGGGCGATGGCGGCGATGGTGAACAAGAGCAGCGGCGTGGCGGCGAGCCACAACGGCATTTGACGACGGCGCGCGTACCACCAGACGGCGAGCACGACGAAGGCGGCGCCGCAGCTGGCTTCGACGAAGGCGACGCTGTCAGCGGGGACGAAGACGGTGAGGAAGAACGCGGCGATGCCGCCCATCTGCACGACGGTCTTCAACTTGCCGAGCTGCGACGTCTTCAAGCTCGTCTCACGCCGCGCCAGCGAGCTGCGCAGCGACGTGATCAAGAGCTCGCGCACGAACAAGGCGCCGGCGGCCCAGCCGGGGCAGTCGGCGTTGGCGACGCACGGCAACAACAACATGGCGATGAACAGCTTGTCGGCCACCGGGTCGAGCAGCGCGCCCAACGTGGTCGAGCCGTCGCGGCGGGCCATCCAGCCGTCGACGAAGTCGGTGCAGCCGACGACGGCGCCGAAGAAAAAGGCGACCCACATCACGGCGGGCTCGGGACGCGCCAGCAACGCCCAACACGGAAAGGGCAGGGCGAGGATGCGCGCCACCGTCACCTGGTTCGCCGTGATCGGCAGCTTCTTCTTCTTCGCAGGCGGAGGCGCCGTCGTCGTCGTTTCGCTCACGGCGTACCTCCAAATCCGCCGCCCTGCTCATGTTGCGGGGCGACGCCGGCGTCTCTGACTTCTGGTTCGGGCGGCGGCGGCAACAACAGCGCCTCGATGGCCGCGTGGCGGGCGGGCTGCGACACGCGCAGGCGCTCGAGCCAGCGGGCAGCGATTTGTCCGACGGGGGTGTCGGGGCCGAAGTCGCGGGTGGCGGTGACGAAGACGGCGTCGTCGACGTCGGCGAGGCCGACGCGCTCGCTCTGCCGCACGCGCGCCTGCGCGATGACGTCGTCGAGGGACTTCGTCGGCATGTCTTTGACGAGAGGCTCGCGGGCGCAGTCCCACGGCGCCGCACTCAACCGCACATCAGCGTCGAGCGCCGACATCGCCTGGTAAAACGGCGCAGCTACCGCCGCCCGCAACGTCGGCGTGCCTTCGCAGAGGGCGCCGGCCGCGTTGACGGCGTCGATGAGGCGCTTGTCGGCCACCAGCGCGCGCACGCGCTGCAAGCACAGCTGCGTCACCAACGTGCCGGGACGCTCAGCCAGAACGCGCGCACACGCCCGCGACGCCGACGCCGGGTCGCCGGCGCCGTCGAGGGCGGTGACGAAGTCGACGACGGCGTCATCGCCCTCTGGTTTCTTGGCGAGCGCCAGCACGTCGAGCTTCACGAGCCCGCGGGCAGCATCCTTGCTCGTGCCCCACGCTTCGGCGCGCGTGTCGAGCGCGCAGAGGTTGCCGTGGTCGTCGGTGCGCAGCTCGAGGCGGGCGATGGCGACTTCGCGGTCGTCGTCGGCGTCGGCTTCGACGACGCTGGCCTCGCCGCGCAAGATGATGCCCGACGACGCCGCCGACAGCAGCACCGCGCCCTTGCGGCGCAGCGTCGTTCCATCGGCCACGAGCACGGCGAGAAAGCGGGTGCCGTCGCCGGTCTCTTCTTCGACGAGCAGCTCGTCGCCCGGCGTGGGCAAGAGGTCGCCAGCGGCGACGACGCGGCGCCCGGTGATGGGCGACTTCTGCTCGGCGACCTCGCACGACGCGCAGCCCGGCGGCGGCGCTGGATCGAGCGTCAACACGCCGCCGTCTTTGTCGACGACGACGACGCGGGCGCCTTTTGCTTGCGGCGCGCTCGTGGCGGCCAACAGCGGACGCGCCGCGGTGCCGGCGAACACGACAACACCCACCGGAGAACGCGCCAACAACGCCGTCGCCTGCGCCGTCGTCGGCGTGCGCGCGGCGGTCGCCGCCTTTGGGTAGACAAAGAAGCGCGGCTCGTTCGGCGTCGGCGGATCGAGGAAGCGCTCGAGAGGGCCGCCCGGCGCGACCCAGCGCAC
>JANNAY010000176.1:0-2486 GCA_031384945.1 Deltaproteobacteria bacterium | reverse complement strand
TCGGTGATGCGCGCGCCCGCGCTGTCGACCAGGTAAAGCATCGGGATGCGGTAGCGCGTGGCCACCTCTTGAATGCGGATGATTTTCTCAACGGTGAGAGCGCCCCACGATCCGGCTTTGATCGTCGAGTCGTTCGCCATGATCGCGACGTCTCTGCCATGCACACGGCCGATGCCGGTGATGACGCCGTCGGCGGGCAGGTCTTTCTCGAGCATGTTCGCGTAGACGCCGTCTTCGACGAAGCTGTCGGGGTCGCACAACCGCGCGATGCGCGTGCGCGCGAACAGCTTGCCCTGCTCGGTGTTCTTCGCGTGGTAGCTGTCGCTGCCGCCCTTCACGATGCGCTCGCGTTCGCGCGTGAAGGTCTCGCTCGGGTGCTGCGGCTTGCTGTCGGTGCTCGTCATGACGACGACATCGACGACGACGGCGGCGGGGTCAACCGCCTCCCCCAAGCGGATCTGCCTGTGGTCTGCGACAACGCACCGCATGCGCGCCTTCTACGTCTGCGTCCTCGTCGCCAGCGCCGTCTTCGGCGGCTCGTCCTGCGCGTTTGTGCAGTTGAAGACCACCGCCGTCGTCGTCGCCCCCGAGCAGGACCGCGTCGCGCTGCTCGACTACGAGGCCGTCGACACGATGCCGCTGACGGGCACAGCGATCCTCTGCATCTTGACCGGCGTCTATTACGGTGGCGCCTGCTGGGCCTACGCCGCCGTCCCCTACGACGATCAAGAGCGCGATCAGAAGGTGTTGGCCCGCGCCGACGCCGCGCGCCTCGTGCCGTGCGCGCGCTTGATCGACATCGAGGTCGAGGCTGTCGGTTGGGCCGTCGAGCGTCGGTGGTCGGCCATCAAAGACGGCGCGCGCGTCTTCACCAGCGACGAGCTCAACGCCCTGTGCAGCCGTGACCCTGCGTCGACGTTGCCTGCGCCGAAGCCGACGAAGCCGACCCCGTCGTCGATGGAGGAGTGGTTGCAAGAAACGGTGACCCCCACCGATCCTGCTGGCTAGTCAGCTCAGCCGCGCGAGCGCCAGACGGCGGCCGAGGTCGAGCAAGAGCGCGCTGTCCTCGACGTCGCGCACCCATTCAGCGGGGATGGCAGCGATGCCGAGCCGCGCCCCGAGGATCGATCCGGCGATGGTGGCGATGCTGTCGCTGTCGCCGTCGGTGTTGACGGCGGCGAGCACGCCAGCGCGGTAGTCAACGGCGTTGCGCCACGCGCACCACATCGCCGAGGCGACGGCTTCTTCGGCGACCCAGCCTTCACCGAGCGCGTGCGGGCGGTCGGCGGCGAGGTCGATGAGCACTTCGTCGGGCGCGCGCTCGAGCACAGCGGGAATGCGCTGCCACACCAGATCGAAGTCGGGGCTCTCGCCGCAACAGCGCCGCGAGACCTCGGCGTGCATCTCGACGAACGGCATCTGCTGTCGCGCCATCGCGACCGCGGCGCCGGCGAGGCCAGCGGGATGTCCATGCGTGATGCGCGCGCAGTCGCGGGCGACGACGGCGACGTCGTCGAGGTCGTCGTAGAAGGCGCCGATGCAGCCGACGCGCATGTTGGCGCCGCAGCCTTTTGAGCCCACAACGCCGCTGTCGCGCCACGAATCACCGTCGCGCAGCCGCTTGCAGGCGATGCCCGTCGTCTCGCCCGGCGATCGATCGTTGTTGTGCGAGGCGCGCTCGACGTCGTCGCCGGCGAACAACGACGGTGGCGCGCTGTCGAACCAGCGGGTGAAGCGCCTTGCCATCTCGGTCATGAGCGCGTCGTGCGGGCCCTTGCCGTGCGAGACGAGAGCCTCGGCGACGCAGATGCTCATCTGCGTGTCGTCGGTGTACGTGCCCGCCGGGTGGTCGGTGCCAACGATGAAAGGGCGCGTGAACCGTTCGTCTTGCAGACGCAAGAACCCGGTGATGCCCGCCGGCGCGATCTCGCGCTGCACCTGTTTCACCGTCCGAAATTCGTGCGGGTAGCCAAGGGCGTCGCCGACGGCGAGCCCCAACAAGGTTCCGAGCTGCGCGCTGTCGTCCATCGCACGTTTTACCGCACTGACCCCGGGGCGCACGACTGAGGTACTCACCTGCCCAGGAGTCCCCGATGCCGCGCATGATCTTCGTCAATCTGCCGATCGCGAACCTCAAGGTGTCGGTCGACTTCTTCGCCGGCCTCGGATTCACCTTCAACGCGCAATTCACCAGCGAAGACACGACCTGCATGATCGTCAACGAGCTCGCCAGCGTGATGCTGCTCGAGAAGAAGCGCTTCGCAGAGTTCACGCCCAAGACGATCGTCGACGCCACGCAGCAGACCGAGTGCTTGATCGCGGTCTCGTGCGACAGCCGCGCCGCCGTCGAAGAGATGATGAAGAAGGCGCTGTCGTCGGGCGGCACAGAGCACAAGCCGCCGCAAGACATGGGCTTCATGTACAGCCACAGCTTCCAGGATCCCGACGGCCACGTGTGGGAACCAATGTGGATGAACCCAGCGCAC
>JANNAY010000174.1:0-4779 GCA_031384945.1 Deltaproteobacteria bacterium | reverse complement strand
CGTGGCCGTCGACCTTGGCGACGACGACGACCTCGGCGAGCTTGGGGCTGATGTTCTTGGCAAGGTCGAAGGCGGTGGCGCCCTCTGGAAGCTCGCGCTTGTTGCCATCGGGAAGGACCACACTGATCGACATGTTCTTTGCTCCTGCGCAGGCGATACGAAGGCCTGGCGCCGTCGGGTGAACCACGTCGACGTCGAAAGCGCAAACCGTCTTCATCTGCCCGCGGCTTTTGCCTTCTTCTGCGCGGTCTTCTTCGCCGTCGTCTTCGCGGGCTTCGTCGTCGTCTTCGCTGGCTTCGTCGTCGGCTCACCGTCGCTGAAGATGCCGCTGAAGGTGCAGACGAGCAGGCTGCCATCGGCGCGCTCGGCGAGATCGCTGACGGCGCCGTCGAGGGTCGCTGGCCCATACACGTCGCGCCACGAAGCGCCCGCGTCGTCAGAGCGCAGCACGCCGCCCTGGAGCGTGCCCGCGATCCAGCGCGCGCCACGCACGGTGATGGCCGTCAGCGTCGCCTCTGTCGCCGGCGGCGGCTTTGTCCACGTCGCGCCGCTGTCTTCGCTGACGGCGACAAAGCCGCCTCTGCCGACGACGACGACGAGGCCGCTGGCTTTGTCGTGGGCGACGGCGCTGACCTCGGCGCCGAGGCCGGCGACGACGCGCCAGTCGTCGCTGCCGCTGGCGAGGGCGAAGACGCGGCCGTGCTCGTAGACGAGCACACCGTTGCCGGCCGCGTCGACGACGGCGCCGCGGCACCAGCCGCTGAAGGGCAGGTTCGCTGGGCGCCAACCGCCGCCGGGCCGCCGCCAAGCGATCGACTCGCGCGCGGCGACGACATCGAGGCCCGCGCCGCACGCGACCTGGTGAATGGGCGACGTGTGGGCCATCTGCGAGGTCGTCCACGAAGCACCTTCGTCGCTGCTCTCGACGACGCGGCCGCCGCCGCAGACGACGATGAGGCCGCCGTCGTGGCGACGGGCGATGGCGTTGTTGTTGTACTTCTTGCCGTCGAACGGCAGCCGCTCGAACGAGGCGCCGCCGTCGCGCGAGCGCAAGACCACGCCGAAGTGGCCGACAGCGACGACGTCGTCACCCGTGGCGTCGAAGCCGCTGATGCCGCTGTGTTTGTCGGTGGTTTGAACCAGGCCCATGTCGCGCTTCTTACGACGACGTCTGCACGTCAGCGAGCGGGTGACGGCGCTGGGTGCCCGGATCGAAGAAGTGGTGCGTGTAGCTGCGCCGCACGTCATCGAGGGTCAGCGCCGGCACCGCGGCCAGCGCAGGCAACGCGCGGCGGGCTTCTTCGAGGCGCCAGTGGGGAATCTTGTCATTGAGGTGGTGCACGTGGTGCAGCCCGATGTCGCCGGTGAACCAGCCCAACGGTCGCGGCAGGCGCAGGTGCGAGCTGCCTTGCAGGGCCACGCGCACGAAGCTCCACCCGGCGGCATCGTCGACGACGCTGTGTTCGAAATTGTGCTGCACCCAAAACAAGCTCGCGCCAATCATCGCGGCGAGAAAGTACGACGGCAGCACGAGCACCAACCACACCCACGGCCCGGCCGCGGCGGCGATCGCGATGTGCAGCGCGAGGTGCAGGGTGTTGTTCAGCCACAGCCGCGCGACGGTCTTGTCGTCATCAAACTTCCACCGAAAGTTGGGCTTGAAGACGAAGAAGCCGCTGCGCCGCTTGCGATCGACCGCCAGCGCGAGCGCGCCGAGCCAGGCGATGTTCAACGGCCGCACTTTTCGTTGCACGAAGGCCGCGCGTGTCGGGTCGGCGCGCGCTTCGTCGGTGGTGAGCGGACTGTTGAACAGATCGACGCCGCGGCGATCGAGGCGCCCGACGACGAGGTGGTGCCAGTCGTGCTCGACGCGCCAGGCGTCCCAACACACGCCGGTCAGCACGCCGAGCAGGCGGCCGAGCGCTGCGTTGCCGCTCTTCGATGGCACCAGACTTTTGTGACCTGCGTCGTGCAGCATCACGAACAAGCGCACCAGCAGCAGCGTGAGCAGCGGCAGCAGCAACCACGCGAAGCCGGCGCCGACGACGCTGGCGACGACGATGACGCCGACGAAGGGCACGACGCTGCTGGCGACGGCCCAGAGTCCCCGTGGCCAGGACGACACGGTGAAGGGTTGAGTCGACCGCAACAGCGCTCGCTCGTCGGGGGTCAGCGCGCTCATCTCTGTGTTCTCTGTCTTCTCTGTCTGCTCTGCACAGGCCAACCCTGTCGCAGCGATCGCGATCGGGAAACCGCTGCGATGCGTCGATTCGCCCTGATGACCTTCACTGTGGCGACGTGGCATGAAGAGCACGTGAACATCGACGACGTCCTCGCCCTCACCGCTCTCGAGCAGGCCGCGCTCATGTCCAAGGGCGAAGTGACGTCGCGCGAGATCGTGCAGGCGACGCTCGCGCGCATCGCAACGCACAACCCGCGGCTGCAGGCCTTCGTCGTCGTCGACGAGCGACGGGCGCTGCGTGACGCGGCGGCGCGCGATGATGAGACGCGCGCGGCCAAAAAGACGGGGGCGAAGCTGCCGACGTTTCACGGCGTGCCCACGGCCATCAAAGATCTCAACATCGCCCGCGGCTGGCCCACCCGCATGGGCTCGCGTGGAACATTCGGCTTTCCCTGGCCCACCGATGACAACACCGTGCGCGGCGTCCGCCGCGGCAGCTTCGTCCTCGTCGGTAAAACGTCGACCTCAGAGCTGGGGGCGATGCCTGTCACCGAGCCCGGCAACCACGCCCCCACGCGCAACCCGTGGAACACGGCGCACAGCAGCGGCGGCAGCAGCGGCGGCGCGTCGTCGGCGGTGGCCGCAGGCCTCTTGCCGATCGCGCAGGGCAGCGATGGCGGTGGCTCGGTGCGCTTGCCGTCGGGCTTCTGCCATCTGTTTGGACACAAGCCCTCGCGCGGTCGCTTGAAGAACGCGTTCGGCCTGCCCGATCAACAGGTGCTCTACACGTCGGGGCCGCTGGCGCACTCCGTCGAAGACGCCGCGGCCTTCATCGACGTCGTCGGCGGCCTCGAGATCGGCGAGCCGCATTGGGCGCCGCCGCCGCCGCAGCTCTACCGCACGTTGATCAACACGCCGCCGCCGCGCTTGCGGGTGCATGTGTCGACGACGTCGCCGCTGATGGCGACTGACCCCGAAGTCAAAGCCGCCGTCGACGCCGCAGCCAAAGTCGTCGCCGGCCTTGGCCACGACGTCGACAACGCCGAATTGCCCGACGGCACGCTCGAAGAATTTCTACCGCTCTGGCAGGCCTTGATCGGTCGCCTGCCGCTGGTGCGCTGGTCAAAGACGCAGCCGATCACGAAGTGGTTGCGCGATGGCGGCCGTGGTCTGCGCGCCGAAGACGTCGCGGCCACGCACACGCGCTTGTCGCTGCGCATGATGTCGATCTTCGACACCGCTGACGTCTGGCTCACCCCGACGTCGCCGGTGACCGCTCCGAAGGTCGGCGCCTTTGCGCACATCAACGATCCGAGCGCGGCGTTCTCGGCGGCGGCGCCCATCGGATCGTTCACCGCGCTCTTCAACATCACCGGGCAGCCGGCGGCCAGCGTTCCTCTCGGTTTGTCGTCGACGGGAATGCCCATCGGCCTGCAGATTGCTGGCCGCGCCGGTCGCGACGACATCGTCTTGCAGCTCGCCCGTCAGCTCGAGCTCGCGCAGCCGTGGCGCCACCGCCGCGCTCCCGCCCTGGCCTGATCACCCCACGTGTCGTCGTGCTGTCGCCGTGCTGTCGTCGTGCTGTCGTCGGCGCGGCGAGATGCATTAGCGTTCGCGCATGGATTGTCCCCGCTGCCACTCCGGTTTGCGCGACGTGCGCGGCATCTTCGTATGCCTCGCCTGCGGCGGCGCCTTCTTGCCGTCGACGGCGCGTGACGCTGTCGCCCGCGCCCTCGATCCGGTGTCGCAGCAGACCGCAGCGCTGGCGGGCATCCGCGGCACCGCCGACGTCGACACCGCCGCGCGCACGCCATGTCCGATCTGCCGCCAGCCGATGCCCCGCTTCAGCGTCGGCGGCGTCGACGTCGACAACTGCGCCGCCCACGGCAGCTGGTACGACCGCGGCGAGCTCGAGGTCGTCGCCGACGCCCTCGCCGCCGGCGCTTCTGGCGTCGCCGTCGCTGCACCAACACCAGCACCAGCACCGCCTGCGCCATCGTTGGAGTTGCAGCAGCGGACGAAGAAGAAGCCGCCGAAGCCGCCGAAGTCATCTGCGACGACGCCACAGTTTCAAGACCCCGGCGCCGCGGCCGCGATCGCGAAGTTGATCAAGCACGAGCACCGTGAGGCCCGCGAGCAGCGCCGGCACCACGACCGCCATCACCGCCATGGCAACAGCAGCGTCGCCCACGACGTCGCCGACCTCATCGGCGACCTGCTGCGGTGACGAGCGCGGCGAGAGCATCGAAGGGCTTCGCGTTGATCAGCAGATGCCGCGCAGGCCGCCGCCCTCGACGCTGTAGCAATGACGACCCGGGTGCTCGACGCGAAAGCCAGTGAGCTTCGCCTGCTCGAGCAGCGCAACGACATCAGAACGCACAAACACCCACGGATAGCGCGCGCCCGCAACGCGGAAGAACGCCGGGCCCACCTTGCTGTCGTCGACGACGATCTCGCGGGCGCTCCACAACCACCCGTGGGTGACTTCGATGTCGCTCTCGGCGACGTCGACGTAGTCGTGCGTCGCAGTGACGTGAAACAGCCAGTGCGAGCCCTTCACGGGCTTGCCCGCGTGGTCGTTGACGACGACCGGCAAG
>JANNAY010000173.1:0-2161 GCA_031384945.1 Deltaproteobacteria bacterium | reverse complement strand
GCGACGGCAGCAATCCCGACCGCCAGCTCGCCGACGTAGGCGTGGGCGAAGGCGAAGAAGGCGAAGGCGAAGAAGGCGAAGGCGAAGAAGGCGAAGGCGAAGAAGGCGAAGGCGAAGAAGGCGAAGGCGAAGAAGGCGAAGGCGAAGGCGAAGGCGAAGGCGAAGGCGAAGGCGACGGCATCTTCGACTTCTGTGATCGCAACAACCGTGGCGCGCCGCCGCCGCTGCAGACGGCGCTGACGTCGACGCTGACGCAGGTGCCCGCGGTGCCGCAGCTGGGCGCCGCTGCCTTTGGCGAGGCGTACACACCCAGCCACGCGAACCTGTGGGAGTTCGGGCGCCAGTTCACCCTCGACGACGGCTTCGGCGACCAATTCGACGACGCCCTGCTGCTCAGCGTGATCGCCGATGGTGAGGACACCGCCCAGCGCGTCACCTACAGCCAGCTGACGTTCTTTGGCCCCGAGCTGCCCGCCTGCGCGGGCCTCGGCACCGTCGAGGCCTCGACCGCTGGCGCGCGCTTTCCAGCCAGCCCGCTGGCGGTGCTGTCGCAGTCGGTGGCGTTGCCGGCGCAGGCGACGACGCTGCGGTGGGCGTCTTCGGGCGACACCGCGGCGCCGCTGCTGGCCGACTTCCCCGATCGGGCGGTCGTCACCGTGCGCGACAACGTCGGCGGCGTGGTGGCTGAGGGTCCGATGGCGGTCATCGACGGCGTGCTCGATGTGAGCGCCGCGGCGGGCACGACGGTGCTGCTCGAGTTCTCGGCCACCGGCGCGTCGTTGTCCGGTCTGACGCTGCGCGCGGTCTCGGTCAGCGACGAAACCGGCGCCCCCATCGCCGGCGTCGTCACCAACGGTTCCCTGATCGGCACCCTCGACGGCTGGACGGCCAACGAGCCGCCGCCGCGCTCGACCAATTTCACCGGACCGGCGCGCGTGCTGCGCGGCTTGACGACGACGCGGTCGTTCTTCGCCATCCCGAGCCGGCCGTGGGCGCGCTTCGTCGACGTGTTCGAGAACCAGACCGCCACCGAGATCAGCGCGACGATTCGCTACACCACCGACGTCGGCTCCGACGACAAAGGCGTCATGTACGACCCCACCGGCGGCAACCAGGCGCTGATCGGCTACGACCTCGACCTCAGCGACCGCGACGTCGGCGTCGTCTACGGCGACGGCGTCGTCACCTTCGCCTCAGCCTCGGGCAGCCGCGCCAGCCTCGATGACGACTTCACCGTCGTCGACGGCAGTGAGATCATCACCGTCGACTACCCCGTCGTCATCGCCCCCGGCGGCCGCGTGGCCATCGCCAACTTCTTGCTGCTGGGCCTCGACAACGCCGCTGCCGACAGCCTCGACGACAGCGCCCGCTCTGACCTTGATGCCGCCGCCGCCGACGTGCTGACCCACTACGGCGACGACGGCGACTACCGCGCCGGGCTGACGCAAGAGCAGATCGACGCGATCATCAACTTCTGATCGGGCGCCGGCGTGCGGCGCGTCGGCCGTCGTGGCAAAACCGCGGGGTGAACCACACCACCCTTCTCGCCGCCGCCTGTGTCTTCGTCGCCTGCGCCGCCGCCTGCGAGGGCGTGCCGACGACCGAGTGCAGCAACAACGACCAGTGCGGCACAGGCCTGGTCTGCTCCGTCAGCGGCACCTGCCTCGAGTGCAACGTCACCGGCGACTGCGACAGCGGCGAATTCTGCTGCCAGGGCGTCTGCCGCGGCGGCGACGAGATCGCCGACCGCTGCGGCTGCGGCTCGTCTCCCGGCGGCAGCGCCGGCACCGCGTGCGGCAGCTCGCTCGACGCCGCCGTCTGCCTCGTCGGCGACAGCGTGGCTGACGCCAGCAATGTCCAAAACGGCTTCTGCGGCTGCGGCTGCAGCATCGCCGACGGCGGACCCATCTGCGGCCCCGCCGGCGACGACGGATCCCCCACCTGCACCTGCAGCGAAAACAGCGACTGCCGCGGCGCCGCCCTCGACGCCGGTGGCCGGCCCCACCGCGCTGCCGACACCTGCACGCCGCAAGGCGGCTGCGTCTGCTTCTCGCTCGGCGCCGCCACCGTCTGCGACCCCGACAGCGCCGCCCCCGACTGCGCCTCCGCCGGCGGCTGCGCGGGCTTCGCCGCCGACGTCGACAACTGCGGCAGCGCCGGC
>JANNAY010000122.1:0-2900 GCA_031384945.1 Deltaproteobacteria bacterium | reverse complement strand
CGCTGGCTTCTGCCGGCGTTCATGGCCGGCGTGTACAGCATCGGCGTCGGCGCTGATGGCGCGCTCGCGCTCGGTCTTCAGTCGCTCGCCGTCGAGTTGGCGGCGCTGCGCCTCGAGACGCCGTCGCTCGAGCGCTTCGCCAGCTGGGTCTGGGGCGAGGGCGCTGAGGGCCTCGAGCTGGGCCTCGGCTTCGGCGTCCTCGAGGTCGGCTCCGTCCGCGAAGCGAGCGACCAAAAGTCGCAAAGCGATCGCCTGCGGGCCGTGCGCACTGCGCCCCTCGTGGGCGACGACGATGTCGTCATCGCCGGCGACGACCTCGACCGCGCCGCTGTGCGTGAAGAGCTCGCTGCGCCGTTGGCCCTCTACGCCCAGGGCGCCGCCGCCGCCGCGTTTGAGCTCGCCGAATCTGAGCGACGTGGCCTGGGCCGCGACAGCGGCGACGCCGCTGCCTGGCTGAACGTCGAGCTGGCGGTGGCGCTCGACGGCCCCGCGTTCCTGCGCGAGCGATTCCCCGCTGGCCGCATCGTCGGCGCGGTGCTGGCGCGGCTCGGTAGCACCGATGTCGACGTCGTCGGCCTCGTCGACGGCGTGCTGGCGCTGCGTGAGCGGCACGCGGCCGTCTGGCAGGGGCTGGTCGAGCGGGGCTTCGGGGCACAGGTGGCGCGCGCGTTGCCGCTCACGGCGCAAAAGACGCTCAGCACTTTGTTGACTGACGACGCCCTCGCCGAAGACGTCGCCTGCGCGCTGCTCGCGCGGGTGATCGACGATGCCAGCGCCGAAGCCCTCGGCCGCGCCTGTGGCCTGCGTCCTCTCGTCAAGGCGCTCAGCGATGCCAATGAAGCGGCCGCGCGGGCGCTCGTGCGCGTCACCGTCGCCGTTGAACCTGCGCGGCTCGTCGCCGTCCTCGACGGCTTACCGTTGAAGGTGCGTCGCGCGGCGCTGCGCGCTGTCCCCCTCGCCCACGGCGACGATGTCGCTGCCCTCGTCGCCGTCGCGATCGACGAAGGTGCCGTCGATCACGAGCTCGTCGCCCTCGCCTGCGTCGCGGGCGACGGTCGCCACCTCGCGCGGCTCGCGCGTCGACTGCACCTGCGGCGCGGCGGCGAGTGGTCGGCCGTGTCGCTGCGGCTGATCGCCCGCACCCTCGCCGAAGACGCCGTCGGCGCTGCGGCCGTCGCCGCTGTCGCCAACCACTTGTTCACGGGTCAGGCGGTGAAGGTCAGCTTGCTCGACGCTCTGCGAGCGTCGCCGCACGAGAGCGCCCGCGCCCGGGCGGCAAAAGCGTGCCTGCGCCGGTTCGAGCCGCCCGAGGTGCGCGAGCGTCGTCGTCGTCTGCTGGTGGCGCCGTGAGCGCAGAGATCACCGACGCGTTGCACCGTGTCTTGAAGGCGGCACAGCTGCACACGGCGCGACACCCACAGGCCCGCGTCGCAGCCGACGCCTTCGTCGCCGTCGTCGCGCAGCGGCTGCCCTGCTCTCTCGCGTTTGTCGCCGGCGGCGTCTTCGTCGACTTCGTGCTGCAGCCCTTCGCCTTCGAGTCGTATGAGCGGGCGATGGTGGTCGGACGCGGGTTCGCCACCGGCGACGTCGACGAGATCTCCTTCCGCGCCGGTTTGACCAGCGAAGAGGTGCTGGTGCTGGCCACGGCGTGGGCCTCGGCGATGCAGGGAGGCACCAACGCCTTCGACGACCTCGGCCAACTGCCAGGGGTTGCCCACCGTCGGCTCGTCGGTTCATCGCGCGAAGACGGCGGCGAGGCCGTCGACCGCGACATCGCCGTCGTCGCCGAAGCCGCCCTCGCCGTCGAAGCCGTCGAAGGCCTCGTCGACGGCACTGGCGAGAACGCGTGGACGACCCAGACTGCCGTGGTGCGACGTCTCGAGCGAACCGTCATCGATCGACCCGACCCCGCGATGGTGGCGTTCGAGCAGTCGCGGCCCACAGTCGCGCGCCGCACCGTCAGCGCCGCCGTCGTCGCCGGCGCGTTGCTGCGTCACGTTGAAGCGGGGCGCTCATCGGTGCGCGCGCTCGTGCACGCCACCCTGCTGTGTGGGATCGCCGGCCTCGCCGAGCGCGAGGGCCTCGAGCTCAAAGACGCGGCTGCGCGCGCGCTGCCGCTCGCCATGGCGTTGCCGTTGCCGCGCGTTGGGCTCGAGCCACACCGCGTGCGCGTCGCCGCCGTGCTGCACGACATCGCGTGCGGCGCCAGGTCACTCGCTGGCGTCGGCGCCTTGGCGCTCGCGTATGAGGTCGAACGCATGCGCTGTCCCCAAGACGTCGACTTTGATCTGACGAACGCCGACCTCTGGGCAGCGGTGGCGCTGCGCGCAGGCGCGATGTTTCCGCTGCCGTGGGTGCGCGTCCTCGTCGACTGCTTCGGCGCCATCCCCGCTGGCGCGTGGGTCTCGCTGCCCGATGGGCGACGCGGCCTCGTGCTCGGTGAGGCTCCGCCGTCGGCGACGCTGGTGCTCGTTGATGGCGTACCCACCAGCATCGCCAGCGGCTTGCGCCTGCTCTCAGCCACCGAGGTTCGCTGGTGAACATCGGCGACGTCGTCCTCGGCCGCTTCCACGTCGTCGCTCGCCTCGGCGGCGGCGGCATGGGCGACGTCTGGCGCGCTGTCGACCAGAGCGGTGCTGCGGTGGCCATCAAGACCATCCGCGGCGATGCCATCGACCAAGAGACACGGCGACGCTTCGCGCGCGAGGCCGAGATCCTCGCGAGCCTCGACCATCCAAGCGTGGTGCCGCTGATCGACGTCGGCCACGTCGACGGTGACCCGTGCATCGTGATGGCGCTGATCGAAGGCGAGGCGCTCGACGTTCGGCTGGCGCGGCTGCGCGCGCTGCCCTGGCGCGACGCGCTCCGCATCGGCGCTGACGCTCTCGAAGGACTCGCCG
>JANNAY010000107.1:0-6307 GCA_031384945.1 Deltaproteobacteria bacterium | reverse complement strand
GCGTCGCCCGCAGCACGCCCTTGTCACGGGGCACCAACGGATACCCTTGAAGCGTGACATAGATGCCTTCATCGTACAGCAATTGACCACCGCGCTCGACGGCCTCTTTCGAGCCGACCCAGGCCGAGACGATGGGAAAGCCGCTGTCGTTGTCGGTGGGCACACCCCGCTTGCGGTAGCTCTGCAAGATGTGGTCGGTGTAGCCGTAGAGCAGCGAGCGCCAGCTGTCGCCCTCGAGCTCGTTGAGCGCGAGCCCGGCGATCGCCGTCGCCAACGACGCGGTCGGCACTGGCCCCGACACGATGTAGGCGGTGATGTTGCACTTGAGCATCTTCTTGATCTTCGTCGGGCACAAGACGAACGCCGCCAGCGACGAATACGCTTTTGACAGGCCAGACACGTACAATACATTGTCGAGTGGAATGCCCAGGTGCGCGAGCACACCATTGCCCCTCTTGCCCCAGGGCATGGCGGCGGTGGGCGCTTCGCCGAGCACGCCGAAGCCGTGGGCGTCGTCGACGTACAAGACGGCGTCGTGTTTGACGCAGGCGGCGTGAATGCTCTTGAGATGGGGCACGCGCCCTGTCGTCGAGAGCACGCCGTCGACGACGACCAGCCGCGTCTTGGTGCCGCGCGCTTTGGCGTCAGCGAGCTTCTGCTCGAGGTCGGCGACGTCGTCGTGGCGAAAGCCCTGCAGCTCGGTGCCCATGTCGCGGGCGAGGCGGCAGCCGTCGTGGTTGACCTTGTGCACGAGCTTGTCGGCGAAGATCACCGAGCCCTTGCCGGTGATGGCCGGAATCAAACCGATCGCGATCAGGGTGATCGTCGGCAGCACCAACGCGTCTTCGGCGCCGCACAGCTTCGCCAGCTTCTCTTCGAGGATCTCGTAGAGCACCGGCGACGCCGCCAGCCGCGCCCACGACGGGTGCGTGCCGAAGCGCCGCACCTCGGGCGGGATCGCGTCCATCACGTCTTCGCGCAGATCGAGGCCGAGGTAGTTGCAGCTGGCGAAGTCGGTGATCCACCGGTCGCCGATGCGGACTTTGCGGCCGCGCACCTCGTCGACGACGTTGTCGTAGAGCTTGCCCCGCTCGAGCAGGTCAAGCACCTCGCGGTTCTTGTGCGAGAGCACCTCGTCGACCAGCTTGTCGAAGACGTCGGCCATGACGGCGAGATATCACTGCCGCATGAAGGTCGTCGTCCTCTCCGACGCAGGCTTCGCCAGCGCTGTCGACCGCGCCGGGTCGCCGGTGCCGTCGTCGCATCCGTCGGTGCAGGCGCAGAACGACGCGCCTCACGTCAAAGCCGCCATCGAAGAAGCCGGCCACGACGTCGTCGCTGTCGTCGCCACCGAAGCCAACGACCTCGACCGCGTCGTCGACGAAGACGCCGACCTCGTCGTCAACCTCTGCGATTCGTTCTTGGGCGATCCGCAGCTGGCCGCGCTGGTGCCGGCCTTTCTCGACGCGCACGGCATCTTGCACACCGGCGGTGACGCGTTTTCGGTCGCGCTGTGCAAGCGCAAGCAACACGTGAAGCACGCCCTCGTCGCCCGCGGCCTGCCCACGCCGCTGTACCAGTGCATCGAGCCCGCTGACGACGTCGACGCCTTCGTCTTGCGGCTCGCGGCGCCGGTGATTCTCAAGCTCGTGGGCGAGCACGCCAGCGTCGGCATCGACGGCGACTCGGTCTGCTTCGACGTCGCCGGCGTGCAGGCGAAGGCAAGGGCGCTGCTGCAGAAGCACCGGCAGGCCGTCCTCGTCGAAGAGTACGTCGGCGGCCGCGAATTCTTCGTCTCGTGCATCGGCCGCCCCCTGCGCGCGCTGCCGCTGATGGAGCACACGTTCACCGGTTTTCCGGTGCGTACCTTCGACAAGAAGTGGCGCGCGCTCGACGCCGTCGACGTCGACGCGCGCTTCTCGTTGCCGGTGCCGCACCGCGCCCCCGTCGTCGCCTACGACGGCGGCATCGACGACATCCACGACGTCGCCGTCACAGCCCTCGACGCCGTCGGCGCGCGCGACTGGGGCCGCGTCGACTTCCGCATCGACAAGGGCGGCGTGCCGTTGATCATCGATGTGACGCCGATGACCTACGTGCATCCCGATGCGCCTTGCTTGTTGGCCGCCGCCGCCGCTGGCCTCAGCTGCGTCGAATTCTGGCGCGTCGTCGTCGATGGCGCCGCGCGTGGCTGACCGCGCCGACGTCGTCATCGAAGCCATCGCCCTCGGCGCCAGCGACGTCTTTGGCGCCCACGACGTCGAAGGCGCCCTCGTCGAGCTCGTCGCCCGCGCCCTGCCCGGCGTGCCCGAGCTGCGCGGCCGTTGGTACTGGGACTCGCGCCCCGACGCCGCCGTCGTCGCCCGCGCCGTCGTCAACGGCGCCCGCGTCGTCGTCGGCGTCCGCTTCGCCGTCTACCGCGCCATCGACGTCGCCGGCGCCCGCTTCGACGTCGTTGGCACTGGCATCGCCGTCGATCCGGCGTGGCAGCGGCGCGGCATTGGTGTTGCTTTGACTTCAGCGTTCTTGGCGCAGCTCGTCGACGACAGACACGCCGCGGTGATTGCGTTTTTGACCACCGAGAACGCGCTTCCACTGCTGCAGCGCTTCGGCTTCGCGCAGCTGCACGCCCCGATCACCACCGTCACGCCGGGTGGAGAGACGGTGCCCGAGAGCGCGCCCTGCTTCGTGAAAGAGCTGCACGACAGCGGTTTCGTCGACGCTGCCAGCGCCGGCTTCCACGTCGGCCGCGCGTGGTAGGCGAAGATCACGGCGCTCCGGCCGCGGCGAACGTCGTCGTCGTCCAGCGCGCGGGCCGGCCACTCTTGTTGTTGGCCTGCGGCCGGCGGTGAAAGAGAAAGCACGAGCCTTCGCGCGCGAGCACTCCCGGCGCGCCGACCGCGAGAAGCGAGGGCCACCTTCACCGAGGCCGAGATGGCGGAGCGCCAGTTGCCCGCGAACGACAGGTGACATAGCGACGACGACGTGGCCGACGAAAACGAAGAGCTTGAGCTGACCGTCTTGATGCCTTGCCTGAACGAGGCGCTGACCCTTGGGCAGTGCATCGATCAAGCGAACGAGATGTTCAAAACGTCAGGGCTCAAGGGCGAGATCGTCATTGGTGACAACGGGTCGACCGACGGCTCGCAAGAGATTGCGCGCAGCAAAGGCGCCCGCGTCGTCGACGTGCCCGTGCGCGGCTACGGCGCGGCGCTGCTCGGCGGCATCGCGGCGGCCCGCAGCAAGTACGTGATCATGGGCGACAGCGACATGAGCTACGACTTCGGCCACGCGCCCCGCTACGTCGACGAGCTGCGCAAAGGCAAAGACCTCGTCATGGGCAACCGCTTCAAAGGCGGCGTGGCCCCCGGCGCCATGCCCTTCATCCACCGCTACCTCGGCAACCCGGTGCTCACCAAGATCGGGCAGCTGTTGTTTGGACTGTGGGACGTCGGCGACTTTCACTGTGGATTGAGAGCCTTCAACAAGAAGAGCATCGACGCACTGCACCTCAGCTGCACCGGGATGGAGTTCGCGAGCGAGATGGTCGTGAAGGCCAAGCTCAACGGGCTGTCGTTCACCGAGGTGCCGACGACGCTGGCGCCCGATGGCCGCGACCGCCCGCCGCACCTGCGCACCTGGCGCGACGGCTGGCGCCACCTGCGCTTCTTGCTCTGCTACTCGCCACGCTGGGCGTTTCTCTATCCAGGCATCGTCTGCGGGCTCATCGGTCTCGCCCTGATGTGTATGGTGATGCCCGGACCGCTTCAGATCAACGGGGTCACCTTCGACATTCACACCCTCGTGTATGGTGGTGGGTTGATTCTCGTCGGTGCGCAGGGTGTATTTTTCGCCGTGCTGTCGAAGGTCTATGCCCTGACGCAAGGCCTGCAGCCGACGCCGAAAGAGGCGACGCGGCTGTTTCAGCGCATCACGCTCGAACACGGCATGGTGGTCGGGTTGCTGCTGGTGCTCGCCGGCATCGGCGGCAGCGTTGGCGCCGTCTACGGCTGGGTCGAGCGCGGCCTCGGCGGCTACGATCCGGCCATCGCCATGCGCATCGTCGTGCCGTCGGTGGTCGCCCTCGCGCTGGGCGCGCAGACCATTTTTTCGAGCTTCTTCTTGAGCCTTCTCGGCATGCCGACCAAGCACACGATGCCTGACTTTAGTGGATTGAAATGATCAACCAAGCCCTCGACCTGGTTCACGGTGGATTCATCTTCGGACGCCGCGTGAAGGTGCTCTCTGAGGCGCTGGCGCGGCAGATGCCGCCGGGGGCCAGGATCCTCGACGTCGGTGCCGGCGACGGCAGCATGGGCACGAGCATCCAGAAGCTGCGCCCCGACGTCAGCCTCGAAGGCATCGACGTCTACGTGCGCCCGAAGACGGCGTACTTCGTCAAAGAATTCGACGGCGCCAAGATTCCCCACGCCGACGACAGTTTCGACGTCGCCCTCTTCGTCGACGTCTTGCACCACACCAAAGACCCGCTGACGCTGCTGCTCGAGGCCGCCCGCGTCGCCAAGGTCGTCGTCGTCAAAGACCACCTGCGCGAGGGCCTGCTCGCCGAAGAGACCCTCAAGGCGATGGACTGGGTCGGCAACGCCCGCCACGGCATCGTCCTGCCCTACAACTATTGGAACCGGCTGCAGTGGGACGCTGCCTTTGAGCGCGCCGACCTCGAGAAGGCCGCGTGGGACGACTCGCTCGGGCTCTATGTGCCCGGCCTGTCGATGTTGTTCGACCGCCAGCTGCATTTCGTCGCCCAGCTGCGCCGCAAGCACTGAGCGGGCGCAAAGAGGAAAGTGACGTCGTCGTCGGCTACGCTCACCGCATGCGTAGCGTTGCCTTCTGCGTCTTCTCCGCCATCTTCGTTGGCTCCCTCGTCGTCGGCGTCTCCGGCTGCTCCGGCTGCTTCGACGTCGAGGTCGATCCGCCCGGCGAAGAGGGCGAGGGCGAAGGCGAGGGCGAAGGCAACATCGCCCGCCTCAACGTCAGCCCCGAGTCGCTCGAGCTCGTCGTCGGCGAGAGCTTTGACCTCGTCGTCGGCGGCGAAGAGGCCGACGGCGATCCCGTCGACGTCACCAACCAGCTGACCTTCGAGAGCGACGACGAAAACGTCGCCACCGTCGACGACACCGGCCATGTCGAGGCGTTGGTGCCCGGCGAGGCGCGCATCACCGCCCGCGTGGGCGCGCTGTCGATCGAGGTGCCGGTGTTGGTGACGGTGCCCGACGCGCCGTCGCAGCTCGACTACGACGACGTCGTCGCGGCCGCCGGCGAAGACATCTCTGAGCTGCCGTCGACCGACGCGCGCGGCGCGGTCTTCACGGTCAACCCGGCGCTGCCCGCAGGCCTCGTGCTCGACGAGAACACGGGTCAGATCAGCGGCCGCGTCGACGTCGTGCTCGCCGAGACCAGCTTCGTCGTCACCGCTGAGAACGACGGCGGCGCCATCACCGCGAGCCTGACGATCACCATCAACTGCGATCCGACGGTGGCGGTGCCGCCGCGCGACGTCGACCTGCCCGACCTCGCCTTTGACGACGACAACGGCGACGGCATCGACGGCTTGCGCTGCGGTCCGGTCTTCGTGCAGAGCGGCGCGGCGGGCGACGGCAACACGCCCGAGGCGCCGTTGCCGACGTTGGGCGCCGCGCTCTTGCTTGCGGTGCAGAGCGTGCCGCCGCGCGACATCTACGTCGCCGAAGGCAGGTACGCCGGACCGCTGGCGCTGCAAGCCGACGTCTCGATCTTCGGCGGCTACGACCCGATCGACTGGTCGCGCGACGTCAACAACGACGTCGTCATCGCCGGCGGCAACCCGGTCGTCAGCGCCCGCCAGCTCGGCACCTCGTCGATCACGTTGCAGCTCTTGCGCCTCGACGGCGCCGACGGCTTCGGCGGCGGCGACGCCACCGCCGTCGTGCTCGACGAAGCCGGCGCCATCGTGCTCGACAGCGTGCAGGTGCAAGCTGGACGTGGCGGCGACGGCGCCGACGGCGGCGACGGCATCGACGGCCTCGACGGCAACATCGGCGGCGGCGGCGCCGTCGGCTGCGACAACGGCGCGCTGATCGGCTGCGGCAGCTGCGCGCAGCCCCTCGCCGGCGACGGCGGCTTCTCCATCGTCGGCAACGACGGCGGCAACGGCGGGTCGCCGGGCTTCGGCGCCGCTGAAGGCCAAGACGGCGGCGACAGCGCCGACGGCACCCCCGGCGGCATCCGCGGCCTCGCCGACGACGGCGTCTTGCGCGACGGCGACCCCGGCTTCCCCGGCGACAACGGCGACTCCGGCGTGCGCGGC
>JANNAY010000832.1:0-6698 GCA_031384945.1 Deltaproteobacteria bacterium | reverse complement strand
GGCGAGGCGACCTCGGCCCCGCCCCTCCCTTCAGGGAGGGGTCGGGGGTGGCCGAGCGTTGGAGCCCATCGGTGCCCGACGCATCGATCACCGAGGCCGTCCGTGGGAAGCGCTTCGTCAGCCCGTGACGAGGGCGTCGGTGATCTTCAGGGCTTCGTCGAGGGCGCTGACGGCGTCGTCGAGCTGGCCCTCGGTGAGGATCAACGGCGGGGCGACGACGAGGTGGCTCATCCAGCCGATCATGCTGACGCCCTGCTCGGCGAGCTTGCCGACGACCTGGTCAATCACCATCGGCTTGCGGTTGTATTTGTCTTTGAAGGTGCCGAAGGGAACCTTCGTCTTGCGGTCTTTGACCAGCTCGATCGCGAAGAACATGCCCTTGCCGCGCACGTCGCCAATGCTGGGGTGCTTGTCTTTCAAGGCGCCGAGCTTCTTGGCGAACACACTCTCCATCTGGGCCGAGCGCTCGATGAGGTTCAAGCGCTTGTATTCGTCGATGGCCGCGATCGCCGGCGCGAGCGTCAGCGGGTGGCTCTCGTAGGTGTGGCCGTGGGCGAACCAGCCGTCTTCGAAGAAGTCGGCGACCTTGCGCGTCGTGGCGACGACGCCCAACGGCGCCATCGCCGACGTCACCCCCTTGGCGGTGACGAGGATGTCGGGCGTGACGTTCCAATGTTGGATGGCGAACCACTTACCGGTGCGGCCCCAGCCGCTCATGACCTCGTCGGCGATGAGCAACACACCGTGCTGGTCGCACAGCGCGCGCAGGCGCGGAAAATAGTCGTCAGGCGGCACGAGCACGCCGTTGGTGCCGACGACCGGTTCGACGATGATGGCGGCGACGTTGGCTTCATTGCGCAACATGTAATCGTAGTAATCGATGACATCTGACGCAGTCTTGAAGGGCTCAGGCCGGTACGGGTTGCACTCGGGTGCGTGCAGCACGTCTGCCAACGACGCGCCGACGGGCTCGGCGAACCAGCGGCGGTAATCACCGGTCAACGAAGACGACGCAGCCGTTGATCCGTGGTAGCTGTTGTACCGCGCGATGATCTTGCGTTTGCCGGTCACCAAACGAGCGATCTTTGTGGCGCATTCGTTGGCCTCGGTGCCCGAGGTCGCATAGAAGAACTTCTCGAGGCCCTTGGGCACGACGCCCAGCAAGCGCTCGGTCAGCTGCGCCCGCACCGTCGTCGCGTGAGCCGGTGCGACGAAGCACAGCTCGCGCGCCTGCTTGCAGATGGCCTCAATCACGGCCTCGTTTTGGTGCCCGAGGTTGCTGCACATCAGCTGCGCCGACATGTCGAGGTAGCGCTTGCCGCTGGCCTCGTAGAAGTAGACGCCTTCGGCTTTGACGACGTGCATCGGCTTCCACCCCTTCTGGGGGCGCCAGGTGCCGAAGGTGTACTTGGAGACGATCTCCGGCACGCTCATGTTGGCAGTCGCTGAGGCGGTGACGTCGTCGAGAGCGGCCATGTCTGCTTCTCCTGCGAAGGGTTGCAGACGTTATAGAGGCTCACGTGATCGCCTGTCTCCTCCTGCTGCTGAGCGCCCCGCCGACGACAGGGCCGACGACGGGGCCGACGACGTCTGAGCAGAGAGAGCTGCAGGCGGTGCTGGCGAACGTGGCTCTGCAAGAGCAGGCGGCGCTCGAGCCCGACGCCCGGCACCCGCCCGACGTCAACGCTGTCGTCGTCGACGTCGCATCCGGCGCCGTCGCCAGCGTCGACGGCGACGATTTCGTCTACCTCGCCTCAGGCGTGAAGCTGTTCGTGCTGATGGAGCTGTACCGGCAGCACCACAACAAATCGCTGCGCTTCGACGAAGAGATCCCTTTCACCACCGACGACGTGCGCGACGGCTCACCGACGATGAACCGCGAGCCGCTCGGCGCGCGCTACACGGTGCGGCAGCTGATCAAGTGGATGATACGCGACAGCGACAACGCCGCCTTTGATCTCTTGCTGAAACGCGCGGGCACGAAGAACGTCGAGACCATGGCGCGGCGCTTCGGTCCGATGGGCGCGCTGCTGTCGACGCTCGAGACGCGGCGCGCGGTCTATTCGCACCTCGACGAACGCGCCGCTCACCTCACACCGCTGCAGATCCGCGACGTGCGCTGGCGCGATGGTTGGCACCCCCGCCTCGACCTGTTGAAGAAGCACCTCGGCGCCCCCGCCGGCAAGTTCGACCTCGACGACTACGACGCTGCCTGGGCCGCCCACTACGCGACCAAGGCGTCGTCGGCGCCGCTGTCGACGACGGCACAGGCGCTGACGGCGTTGGCGAAGGGCGAGGTCGTGTCGGCCGCCGACGACGCCGAGATGCGCCTGTTGCTCAGCGACACAGCCACCAGCGATCGGCGCATCGTCGGCGACCTGCCCAAAGACGCGCTGGTCGCCCACAAGACCGGGTCGCTGCACAAGCGCCTGTGTGACCTCGGCATCATCACGCTCAGCGATGGCTCCAACGTCGTCGTCGTCGTTGCCGTCGCGGGCGCCGACGTAGCCCGCGCCGAAGCCGCCGCCGCCCGCGTCGCCCGCGCCGCCTACGACGTCGTCAGCAACGCCCGCGCCGTCCGGCCCTGACGACGGGGCAGAGCCCCGCGCTATTTCTTCTTCTTCGGCTTCTTCTTGTCGCCGCCGAGCAGTCCGCCGATGGCGTCTTTCGCGGCGTCTTTGCCGGCGTCGACGGCGTCTTTGGCGCCTTTGCCGCCGACGACCTTGTCGACGACGTCTTTGGCGGCGTCGCCGACGACGGCTTTGACGAGGTCGCCGACGTCGATGCCGGTGATGGCGGGCTTGTCCCAGCTGCCGCCGATCTTGAACGGGACCGCCACGGCGTTCTTCACCGTCACCTTGCCGCCGGTCATCTTTTTGATGGTGTCAGGCGTGAGGTTCAAGATGCTCTTGAAGTCGAGGGAGTTATCTAACCCACTGCTGCCTTCGATCTTCATCTTGCCGAGGGGCGTGTCGGCATCGATGGGCTTCTCGAGCTTCATCTTGCCGCCGACGAACTTGGCCAGCGCCGTGAAGTTCGAGAGCTGCAGGCCCTTCTCGGCCTTTGCCGAAGCCGTGCCGGCCTTGCCCTTGCTGGCCTTGCCCAGCGCGTCGTTGATGGGCCCGAGCACGTCGAGCGAGCCGATGGTGAGCTCTTTGAACTTCATCTCGGCGGGACCGTCGGCGGTGATGGCGAAGTCGCCAGGCGCCAATCCCTTGCCTTTGACGTGCAGCTGCGGCGACACGGTGCCCTTGAAGACCTTACCGATGGGGGTCATGTCGGCGAGAAAGGCGCCGAAGTCGACGTTCTTGGCGTCGAAGTCGATGGCATATTTGGTGCGCTCAGACGGCAGGTCGAGCGAGGTGCCGCTGGCCGAGACGGTGCCGCCGTAGAAGCCGAAGTCGAGCTTGTCGAATTTGGCGACGCCGCGGGTCATGATCAACGTGCCATTGAAGTTGGTCATCGTCATGCCCTTCACCAGCGCTTTTTTCGCCTGAAGATTGGCCTTGCCCGAGACGTCGGCCAGCAGGTCGCGCGTCGACTTCGAGAGGCCGTGCGGGTTCTCGTCTTTCGACGGCTTCTTCGACGCCGCGTCGTCGCCACCGCCGCCAAAGGCTTCGCGCAAGCCGTCGACGTCGAGAAATTCGCTCTGCGTGCCCATGGCGAACTTCGGCACATCGAGGTTGGTGATCTTGATGGCGCCCTTGAGGTCACTCTTGCCGGCGATGAGCTTGTTGATCTTCACGTCGACGACGAGGGTCGACATCTTGCCAGTGTCGCCCTTGAGCTTCAGCGTGCCGTCGAAGCGTCCGCCCGCAGGCAGGTCAGCGGTGCTCTCGCTGACCGGACGCAGGTCGTCGAAGCCCAGCACCAGCTGCGTCAGGTCGACGTCGACGACAGGTTTGTCGAAGTTGTCGACAGAGACGTTGCCCTTGATGGCGCTGCTGCCGAAGGTGACGTCGAGGTTCTTGGCGTCGAGGCCCAAGAGCGCCGCTGACAAGCCGCCCTTGAGCGACAGCGCGCCCTTCAAGCGTCCACCGGCGGGCAGCTTCGACGCGCCCGGCAACGCCTGGCGCAGGTCGTTGAAGGCGACGTCGACGACGCCGAAGTCGAGGGCCATCGCCTCACCCTTCTTGCCGATGTTGCTGACAGTGCCCTTGCCCGCGATCGCGCTCTTGCCGATGACGAGCCTGGCGCTGTTGATGGTCGCCGCGGTCTCGGACTTCTTCACGTCGACATCGAGGCGCAGCGGCAGGCCCACCGGCTTGTTGAGCGTGGTCTCGCCCTCTGACGTCTTCACGATCGAGATGCCGTCGAGGTCGGCCTTGGCGACGATGCTGACGTCGGATCCGCCGGGGGCCGCTTTGACGTCGATGCCGCCAGATCCTTTGACGACGGTGGAGGCCAAATTCACGTCGAGGTTCTTCAGGTCGAGGCCAATGACGGCCTCTTGCTTTCCACCCACCGACTTGGCGTTGACGTCGACAGAGACGGTGCCTTCGACTTTTTGGCCTTTGCCGATGGCGTCTTTGAACGGCGGCACCAGCCCCTGCAACGACGACAACGCGATGGCGCCCGAGTGCACGTCAGCGGTCAGCGCCTCGCCGTCGGCCGTGGGCAGCACCAGCTTGCCGCCGAGCTTGAAGCTGTCGACGACGAGGGCGAAGTCGTCGATGGTCAGCGCTTTGCTGTCGCTCTTGCCCGCGAGCTTGAGGTTCAGCGCCTTGCCGGCGGCCTTGTCGAACACGGCCTCGCTGACGCCGGTCTTCTCGTCTTTCGAGACGTAGACGACGTGGGCGCCGTCGAGCACGACGTTGCCGGTGAGGGCGTCGCCGTTCTTGGTCAGCGCAGCGTCGAGCGGACCGCTGATGGTCAGCTCGGGCGGCAGGCCGCGCAGCGACGGCGGCAATGCCCCCAAGAGCTTCTGCAGGTCGGCGACCTTGGCGGTGACCGCGGCCGTCTTCAGGCCGGCGAGGCCGCTGCCTTCGACGACGAGGGCGCCGTCGACGTCGACGCCGCTGCCGGTCATCTTCAATCTCTCGAGCTTCGTCTGCTTCTCGTCAACGTGCAGCGAGATGGCGACGTCGAGGTCGAGGGGTGATCCGCGGGGCGCTGCGGCGCGGGCGTCTTTGCCAGCGACGGCGCCGATGGCGTCTCTGAGCACGAGGCCGCGGGCCATGACGGTGCCGTTGACGTCGACGACGTCGGTGTTCTTCGTCAGCTTGACGGTCAGGTCGGTGCGCAGCGTGCCGGCGACGGGCGCCGGAGAATCGGCCGGGGCGAGGCCGCCCCACGGTCCGAGGTCGACGTCGCTCAAGACGGCTTTGACGTCGACGTCGGGCACAGGATCGAAGCTCAGGTCTTTCGGCAGCTGCGCCAGCTTGACGGCGATGTCGACGGGCGACTTCTTGCCGCTGTCTTCGAGGGCGGCGGTGATGGTGACGGCGAGGGGGTCGCCGAGCACGACGTCGCTGACGCCGACGTTGAGGCCGCTGACGGCGAGGGGACGGCCGAGCACGGCGTCGTTGAGCTCGATGCGGCCGTTGCGCACGTTGACATTGGCGATGCGCAGGCCTTCGAGCGCCTTTGTGTCGGTCTTCTGCGCGGGCTCGTCTTTGGCATCGCCCTCGGCGAGCTTGTTCTGGATGTCGGCGAAGTCCCAGACACCGTCGGCGTCGCGGGCGGCTCTGACGACGAGGCCATCGACGGTGAAGCGCTCGACGTAGAGGTCTTTGCCGAAGCTCACCAACGCCCGCAGCAGCGAGAGCTGCACGTCGACGCGCTGGATCTCGAGCTGCGGCGCCGCCGGCTGTCCGTCGTCGCGCGCGGGACCTGCCAGCTTGATGTTGTCGATGCTGGCGCCGAGCGACGACCCCACGCGCGCAGTCACGGCCCCCGACGTCAACTCGCGGCCGATCTTCGCCGAGACGTCTTTGAGCAGCGCGTCTTTCTTCTCGCTGATCAGCTTCTGCGGATCGAGCGTCGCAAAAGCGACGCCGACGACGACGACGACGAGGGCGACGACCGCGCCAACGCCGATGAGGAGCTTCTTCTTCATGTCGGGGCCTCTCGCGAAAGAACGAGAGAACGACAACCGGGGCCCCGCGCTTCTTTGCGCCGGTTGGGTCGATGTTTTGCAAAGACTCTTGCGCTTTTCGGGCGGCCTCTGGCACACTGAACACAGTTTCAGTCCGACGACGACACCGCACCCCCTGACCAGAGGAATTCCGATGAGCGACGCCGAATCGACCCTGCCGACTTCTTCTTTGGGCTCTTTGAGCGCGGCCCACGACCTGTCCAGCCCGATCAGCCCGGCGCTGCGCGACGTGTTGAGCGTCTTCGACGACGCCCTCGCCGACGTGAAGTTCCCCGATGTCGACAACGACGCGCTGCAGGCGCAGGCCAAAGAGGTCGAAGAGCGCCACGCCGACGTGCGCCGCCTCGAGCTCGCGCTCGACGAGGCCAAGAAGCGGCTCGACGACGCGCAAGATGGCCTGCTGAGCAAGTCCCAGCGCGCCGTCGCCTATGCCCGCGTCTACGCCGACGGCGACGTGCTGCTCAGCTCGCGTCTCGAGTCGATCGCGTTGCCGCGTGCGCGGCCGAAGTCGTCGTCGTCGCCGCCCGCGCCGACCACCGCGCCGAACAAGCGCGGCCGCCCCGCCCACAAAGCCAGCGAAGCCGACGCCACCCACGTCGGC
>JANNAY010000049.1:0-1706 GCA_031384945.1 Deltaproteobacteria bacterium | reverse complement strand
GGCCTCTTCGGGCGTGGCGGGATCGCACTTCTCGAGCAGCTGCACGACCGCCAACGCCGACAGCGGACGGTCGTCACGGCGCTTCTGCAAGAGCTGCTCGACGATCTCGCCGATGGGGCCGACGTCGCCGCGCAGCTGGCGCACGGGCGCGTGCTGCTTGTTGACGACGGCGTAGAGGGTGGTGACCTCGTTGTCGCCTGTGAACGGGCGGCTGCCGGTCAGAATCCAATAGAGCGTTGAACCCAGCGAGAAGAGATCGGATCGAGCATCGAGTGGGTCGCCGATGATCTGCTCAGGCGACATGTAAGGAATCTTGCCCTTCAGCTCGCTTTTGCCGGTCATGGTCGTCAGGTCGTTGCGCCGGGCGATGCCGAAGTCGAGCAGCTTGGTGAAGCCGTTCTGGCAGAGAAACAAGTTGTCGGGCGAGACATCACGGTGGACCAGTCCGACGAGCCGGCCGTCATCGCCGCGCAAGCTGTGGGCTGCGTGCAAGCCGCGGGCGGCGTCGATGGCGCAGCGGACGACGACGCGAACGTCAAGGGCGACGCGCTCGCGCTGAGCCCGGATCACCAGCTTTTGCAGGGTCAAGCCCTCGAGCAACTCCATGATGATGAACGGTTCACCGTTGGCGGATTGAACGTCGAAAATTTGCACGACATTCGGGTGCGCAATGCGGGCGGCGAATTCGGCCTCGCGGGCAAAGGCGGTGGCGACGGTGGGGTCGTCGGTGCGGTCGATCGAGAGCCGCTTCAAGACCACCGGGCGCGCGAAGCCGGCGTCGCCCGTCATGCGGGCCCGGTAGACCTCGCCCATGCCGCCCTTGCCGATGAGGGCCTCGACGACACAACGGCCGACAGTCGAGCCGGGCGAGAAGGGCGAGCGACCGACGTCGGCGAGGGCCAGCCCCGGGTTCACCCGCACTTCGCGCGAGGGCTCGAGGAAGGGGTTGTTGTCGTCGCCGACGGTCTCGTCGTCGAAGCCGGGGATGGGCCGCGGCTTCGGCTTCGGCCCCGCCGCCGGCAGCGCCGCGAACAGCGCCGACGTCGACGGCAGCGGCAACTGCTCTGTCGGTCCGGCGAGAAAGGGGTCGTCGACGAGGGCGACGGGTTCGCCGTCGGGGTTGCTGATCGAGGCCCAGGCGGCGGCGAGCTTGTCGCTGGCGACGTCGGCGATGTCTCTGACAGAGGCGCGGTCGCTGACTTCGCCAAAGACGTTGACGTCGATGTCGTTGGGCCGGGCGACGCCTTTCACGAGCGCGCCCCACCAATCTCCGTTGGTGACGGCGGTGTAGTCGGCGTAGGCGACGACACCGGCGCTGGCGCGGCGCCAGGCGTCGACGGCGACGGCTGCGTCGCGACACCGCAGGTCGACCTTCTGGGGCCACGAGACGGTCTCGAAGCCGCTGACGTTTTGTCCTTCATGCGTGAGCTCGATCAGCACGTTGCCGTGCGGACGCACCCACTGCTCGTAGAGCCAGCTCAGCGCTTGTCGCTTGGCGCTGACGCCGTTGACGACGTGGAACAGCGCGTTCAGGTCTTTGCGGTCGGGGCGCGTTGCACCCTGCTGCATCAAGCGATCGACGACGACGCGGCGGGCGTCGCGCAAGAACGCGTCGTCGAGCGAGCGCAGCTGATCGAGCAGCTCGCCGAGCTGCTTGTGGGCACGGTGGTGTCGCGCCGACGCCGCAGCGAGCCGAGACATCTCGG
>JANNAY010000031.1:0-4895 GCA_031384945.1 Deltaproteobacteria bacterium | reverse complement strand
ACCACGACGTTCACCGCCGTCGACGTCGACGCCGGCGTGCACCGCATCGAGGTCAAAGGCACCAACAGCACCGTCGAAGCCAGCTACAGCGTCACCATCGACGTGGCGCCCGAGCCCCTGCCCGACGTTTGCGACGAAGGCGGCGTCGAGCCTGACAGCCGCACGGCGCCGCGTCCGCTCTCGACCGACGGCGCCCCCGCCGCCGGTCGCATCTGCGCCGGCGAGAGCGACTTCTTTCGCTTCACCGTCGTGGGCACGCAGCAGGTCGCCGTCAGCACCCGCTTCGTCGGCGACGACGGCGACATCGACATCAAGCTGCTCGACAGCGCCGGCGCCCTCGTCGCCGAGTCGCGCGGCACCACCGATGAAGAGCTGATCATCCGCTCGCTGACCGCGGGCAGCTACACCATCGAGGTCGCCGGCTTCTTGAGCGCCGAGAACATCTACACGGTGTCGTCGACGGTCATCACCTGCACCGAAGACGACTTCGAGCCCAACAACAGCGCCGCCAGCGCCATCCCCGTGTCGGCGAGCGCGCTGTCGGCGGTGCGCTGTGGACAGAACGATGACTTCTTTCGCATCCGTCTCGAGACCGGCGACGCCCTCGACGCGCGGCTCACCGGTGCTGGCCTCAGCTTGAGCCTCGTGTCGACGACCGGCACGCTGTTGCAGGGTGACGCCGCCGACGGCGCCAACCGCCGCTTGCAGGCGAGCGGCCTCGCGGCCGGCACCTACGCGTTGCGCGTGACGGGCTCGGGACTCGCTGGCGTCAACTACACGCTGACACCGTCGATCACGCCGAGCCCGGCCCGCTGCGTCGACGACGGCGCCGAACCCAACAACGCCAGCGACGCCGCCTTTGCCCTCGACGGATCGAACCTCGCCGACGGCAGCTACGAGCTGTCGACGTTGAACATGTGCGAGCTCAATCCCCTTGGCGACTTCTTCAAGATCGACGTCGGCGCCAACAAATCGGTGCGCGTCTTTCTCGAGCACGACCTCGCTGCCGACCTCGACCTCGACGTGCTCGAGCGCCGCGGCACGTCGGCGGCGTACCGCAGCCTCGCCCGCTCCGTCGCCTTTGAGGGCACCCTCGACGCCGTCAACGGTGTGTTGAACGCGCCGACCAACTTGATGGTGAAGGTCAACGGCTTTGGCACGCTGCCCGCTGCTGGCGTCCGCTACACCGTCGGCTTCGAGGTTGGCGATCCGCCCAACGCCTCGTGCGTCGACGACAAATTCGACACGTGGGGTGGCCTCGGCACCACCGGCGCGCGCACCTTTACGAACGACGGCCAGACCGATCCGAACCTCGGCGATTCGGTCAACGTCGCTGCCATCGACCTCACGGCTCCTGAGGCGCTGGCGCAGCTGCGCATTTGCCCAGCCAACAGCGACTTCTTTCGCGTCAGCGTGGCCGCCAACCAGAAGCTCAACGTCGACGTCGCCTACGCCCACTCTTTCGGCCGCGACATCGACATTCGCGTGTTCGAGCAGGGCGTGACGACGGCGCTCACGTGTCCGTCTTTGCAGTGCAATGGCACCGACGGCAGCGAGCACTTCGACGTCACGCCCACTGCGGCGAAGACCTACTTCATCGAGGTCTTTGGCTTTCAGAGCGGCGAGAACCGCTACGACCTCAGCGTGACGAACTGATTGGCGGCACGGCGCGCAGACCGAAGCGCCGCACCAGCTGCAGCCATCGCCGTTCGAAGCCGCTCAACGCGACGGCGGCGGCGATGGAGGCGATGATCGAGGCGACGACGAAGCCGACCTTGGCGCCGACGACTCCAACAACGGGCGCGAGCACGAGCAACACGGCGGCGCCGGCGCTGCAAAACACCGGCACATGCACGAGGTAGAGCGGAAACGAGAGGCGCCCGAGCCAACGCCCGGCAGCGCCGCTGAGGGCGCGCTGCAGCGGCGCGCAGCCTTCGCTGGCGGTGATCAACAGCACGCTGCCGAGGGTGCGCGGGATAGCTGGGTCGAGCACGGGCACGGCGGCGTAGAAGCCGAAGCTGTGCTCGTAGCCGAGGCAGACGCAGCCGACGACGACGCAGACGACGGCGGCGCCGTTGCCGACGACGAAGGCGCGAACGCTGCGCCACCAGGCGAGCAAGACGCCGACGCCGAAGCTGGCGGCGAGGGGGCTGTAGACGCCGACGATGACGATGACGGCCAGCACCACCACCGCTTGCGCCACGCGCTGGCGCCGCAGCAACGACAGCGCCCCGACGACGGCAAAGACGCCGAAGCTGCCGAAGAACTCCCACTGCATCGTCCACAGGCTCGAGTCGAAGGCGTAGTCGCCGAAGAGAAACGTGCGCCACGTGCCCTCGGCGACGGCGTCGGCGAAGGTCAGCGAAGGTGTCGTGTCGTGTGGAATGGCCGTGGCGAACGTCTGCAGCCAGCCGCTCTCGATGATCTCGGCAGCGTCTTCAAAGCGGTAGCCGCCGGTGGCGAACAACGCCCATGAGGCGAGCACGACGACGACGACGGGGCCGGCGAGGCGGGGCCAGCGCTTGACCGCGCCGCGCAACAGCGCGCGCCTGTCGCCGCTGGCGAGCAGCGGCGTCGCCAACACGTCGCCAGAGAGCACGAAGAAAAAGGCGACGGCGGCGCCACCGCTGACGAAGACAAAGAGCGGTGAGCGGGCCCACGACACGGCAGGGTCGAGCGAGAGGATGGCCTCTTGGCGCAGGGCCAACACCAGGTGGTGGGCCACCACGATGAGCGAAGCGATGCCGCGCAGCGTTTCGACGTGCGCTCGCCGTTCGTTGGCCTCGCTCATCGGCGGACTCTACCGGCTGGCGCAGATCGACGGGGCGCAGACGCCGCCGTCGCCGGTGCAGGCGAGGTCGCCGCCGCAGCTGTCGTAGCAGGCGGCGCCTTCGACGTCGGGGACGTCGACGCAGCGGAAGCCGCCCAACAAGTCGCCGCATTCGTCGCCGTCGTCGCAGCCGCCGCCGTCGGGGCACGGCGTGCCGACGGCGCGCACTGGTTGGCAGGTGCCGTTGTTGAAGTCGCAGAAGAGCCCGTCTTCGCAGACGTTGGACTGGCACGGCTCGCCGACGCCGCGGCGCACCGCGCAGATGCTGCCGTCGGGGGTGAAGTCGCAGCCGAGTCCGTCGGCGCACAGGTTGTTGGGGATCAGGCAGGCCTCGCCCGCGCCGGGACCGACGGCGCAGAGGTTGTCGACGTCGCAGCCGAGGCCGGGTGCGCAGGCGGCGTTGCCGATCAAGCAGGGTTCGCCTTCGCCCGGTCCTGCGACGCAGACGACGGTGTTCTCGTCGCAGACGAAGTCGCCGGCGCAGCGGCGGTCGGGGCAGGCGTCGCCATCGCCGGGCAGCGGCGCGCAGGTTCGGTTCGAGCCGCAGAAGCCGCTGTCGCAGTCTGCGTCGGCGAAGCAGTCGCCGCCGTCGACGACGCGGGCGCCGCAGACGCGGTTGTCGAAGTCGCGGACGCAGGCGTCGCCGCTGGCGCAGGTGGGGCCGGCGCAGCTGTCGCCGCGGTCGGGGCCGCCAGTGGCGCAGACGCCGCCGAGGCCGCAGATGAGGCCGGCCGCGCACTGCTGGGTTTGGTCACAGATGTCGCCCGCGGTGCGCGGCACAACCGGGACGCTGTCGACGCAGTGGCCGCTGTCGTCACACGCGAGGCCGATGCCGCACGATGACGCGTCACACGCGTCGCCAGGGCCCGCCGCGGCGGCGCAGCCGCTCTCGGTGCACACGCCGTCGCCGCGGTCGCAGCGCGGCAGCGGCGTCGTGCACGGCGCGCCGATCGGGGCCGGGTCGAAGAAGACGCTGTCGAGCGGGAACGATGTCAAGCCGACGTCGCTGCAGGCCGCGGCGCTGGCGGCGACGAAGGCGACGAAGGCGCGGGCGCCGTCAGCATCGACGACGACACCGGCGTCGACGGCCTGCTGCAGCTGGCTCGTGCAGAATTCGGCGCGAACGGCGACGCAGCTGTCGGCGTCGAAGTCGCGGGCGTCGAAGCCGCAGCCGCAGTCGACGAAGCCGGCGCAGCCGACGGTGGCGAAGTCGCCGCAGAATTCGTCGAGGGCGACGTCGTCTTCTCCTTCTCCTTCTCCTTCTCCTTCTCCTTCTCCTTCTCCTTCTCCTTCTTCGCCTTCGACTTCCCCTGCTTCTCCTTCGCCTTCGTCGCCAGGCGGCGGGCACGCGGTGACAGAAGCGACAACGACGACGAGAGGCAGCCAAAAACGCGACATGGGCGGCACTGTAGCCTTCACGCGCGGCTGCGCTCGTTTCAACGCAGGGTGACGTTCAGCGTGACGGCTGCATCGACGACGTCGACGCCTCTGACGACGTCTTTCTTGCCCGCGACCTTGAACAGCACCGTGTAATGGCCCGGCGCAGAGACAAGGCGCTGGTAAAAGCCGTCGCGCGGCCGCGCCGTCCAACGCTCGCCCTTCTTTGGCGCCTGCTCGACGACGACGACCTCGGCGTCGACGGGGTTGCCGCTGTCGTCGACGACGCGTCCTTTGATCGAGGGGCCTTCGACCACGCGGCGCAGCAGGCCCTGCCAGATGCCGCGGCTGGGGATGATGTTGCCGTTGCGGGTCTTGTCGTAGGGCAGCGGGTTGTTCTGTGGACCTTCAACCAGCAACGCCACGGTGCCAAAGGCGGCGCGAAAATGGTCCTGCGCCGTGCCATCCACCGGATAGAGATTGCGCGCCACCTCGTACGACTTCTTGTTGACCTGCACCGGCAGCGTGGCCGCGATCTCTTCGGCGATCGTCCAGGCTTCGTTCACGTCGGGGTTCACCATCGACGGATCAGTGTAGGGCACAAGGATCTTCGTCGCATTTGTATGATAGTCAATCGAAGCGACGAACCGCTCTTTTTCAGCCAGCTGCATCATGGCCTGAATCTCGG
>JANNAY010001666.1:0-5991 GCA_031384945.1 Deltaproteobacteria bacterium | reverse complement strand
GTCCGCGCTTGTCTTTGACATAGCCCGTGATGTCACCGCGCTCGTTGGTCAGCGGGATGGGTTCGCCGACGGTGCTGCCGACGCCGACGACGACGACGGTGGCGCTGATGTCTTTGAGGGCGTCGCCGACATCGCCGAGGGCGCCTTTGTCTTCGAGCATCTCGTGGTCTTCGCCGTCGCTGACCACGACGACGACGCGGCCGATCTTGTTGATGCTGGGCTTGCCTGTGCCCGCCTGCGCTTCGTCTTCGGCGAGAAACGCGTTGCGCGCGACCTCGAGCCCCGAACGCAGGTCAGAGCCCCCTTGCGCCACGGCCTCGGGCCGCAGGTCGTTCAAGAACAGGCGCACGGCCTCGACGTCGGTGGTGAGCGGGCACTGCAAGAACGCCGAGCCCGCGAATGCGACGACGCCTGTGCGCTGCTCGCCCATGCGATCGAGCAGCGACGAGATCTCGGCCTTGGTGCGCTCGAGGCGATCGGGCAGCACGTCGCGCGCGCGCATCGATCGCGAGACGTCGACGACGAACAAGACGTCGACGCCCTGCCGCGGCAACAAGCGCGGACGCCCTTCGCTCACCGGTCCGGCGGCGGCGACGACGGCGAAGAAGCAGGCGACGACGACGGCGGCGGCCTTCCACCTTCTGCGCGCGCTGCTCGCGCCCGCGACGACGGCGGGCACCAGCCCAAGGTCGATGAGCTTGGCGAGCCGCGTCGCCCGTCGGCGCGCGTCGAACGCCGCCAGCGCCGCCAACAGCGGCGCCAGCGCGAGCAAGGTCAGGAGCCAGGGCGAAGTGAAACGCACGTCGATGGGCATGTGAGCACGTCAAGCGCAGGTGGCAAGAGCGAGGCGCGGCGACGGGCCCCAACCATCGAATTTTGCTGCGCATTCCGTCAGCAGGCGAAAAAGAAAGAGCCGGAGGGATGCTCCGGCTCTTTCAAGGTGGCGAGCGGAAAGCTCAGCTCATTCGCTGTCGCAGATGCCGCCGGCCTTGCACGACTCCGACGACCAGGCGCCGAGGTAGTAGAGCAAGTTGTCGAGGTCTTGACCGTCGAACGCCATCAGGTCGTCGAACGACGCCGGCGAGGGGCCGTCGTAGCCGGTGCCGAGACCGAAGGCCTGGACGTCGGCGTGCTGCGAGCGCTCGGTGACTTCGGCGGCGCCGACGCCCGAGTGAACCGGCAGGTCAGAGACGGTGAAGCCGGCTTCGTCGCCGCCGAACCACACGTTCCACTCGGCGTCAGCGTTGTCGTCGAGGTTGACGCGGTAGAAGTCAGCGGCGCCCTTCTTCGTCATCGTGAACGCGCCCGTGGTCGCGTTGTACGTGCCGCCCTGGCTCTGCAGGAAGGTGTTGTCAGAGAACGTGTTGCCCGCGGTCGGCAGCTTGCGGGACACCTGCGTGATGATCGAGGCGCCGAGGTCATTGGTCGAGGTGATCGAGTTGATGTCGAGGGCGATGGCCACCGTCAGGTAGAGATTGCCTTCGATGCCGTCGTGCGGCGGCGCGTAGTCGAGCAGCACCTTGCCCGGGGCCGGAGCGCTGTCGCCCGACTGCTCAAGCACGCCGTCGAAGTCGTCGGTGTTGTTGTCGCTGCCGTCGTCGAGGCCGGCGGAGAGGCCGAGGGGCACGAGGCCGACGCCGGGGACGACGACGCCGCTGATGAGCACGGCGCCGGTGGCGAACGGCGAGACGGGGTCGCAGGTCGCGCCGCCGGGCAGGGGGGCGGGGCAGGCGGCGACGATGCTCGACTCTTCGCCGTTCACGAACTTGAAGACGTCGCCGGTGCAGTCGGTGCCTTCGAGGCCGCCGGGGGCGCAGGGCAGCTTGGGCATGTTGTACTCGGCGGAGAGGGCCAAGAGGGTGTCGGGGGTGAGCACCTTGTTGTCGAAGTTCGGGTCGCCAGCGACGCGGGCGGCGGGGTCGAAGTCGAGGCCGGTCACGATGGCGTGATCGAACTTGGCAAAGAAGGGCAGCACGGCGGCGAGGATGGCGCCGGCGTTGATGTTGTCTGTGTCGCCCGCGACGGTGCTGATGATGCTGCCGATCTGCGAGAGCTGAACCTGTCCGGCGAGCGCCCAGCCGACCGACGGGCCAGCGCGGTCGTTGATCGACGAGTAGGTGCCCTTGAAGTCGGTGTCGCCGAGGCCGATGACGAGGCCTTCGGGCAGCGCGACTTCTTGTCCGCCGTCTTCGGTGAGGCCTTCGATGTCGATGACGGTGGGCACGGACTCACCGATGATCGTGTTGAAGTTCAGGTCGGTGATGTTGGCGTTGATGGCCGTGCCAGCGAGGCCCAGGCGGATGTCGCCCTTCGTGTGCACCTTCGAGAAGTCGAACGTGCCCTTGATGCCGTCGACTTCAGCAGCCGCGGTCGGCGTCGGCGCCGTGTAGATGATGACGTCGTCGGGCGGGTTCAGGATCGTGTGCCACTGGTTGTCGTCGGGAAAGATCGACACGGCGGTGGCGGCGGTGCCAGCGGCGAATTCGGCGGCGCCGTCGGCGTCGGTGACGCCGTCGACGTCGATGCCGGCGACCTTGGCGGCGACCTTGACGCCCACGAGGGGCTGGCGGGTCGTGCTGTCGATGACGATGACGCGCGAGGCGCCGACGCTCGGGGCGTCGTACACGCGAACGACGGTGCTGCACGTGCCGCCGCCCTGAACCGTGGTGCCCGTGACGGTGACGTCGCCGCCCGCAGCGGGGGCCGTCAGCACGCCAGCGGCGTTGATGGTGCCGCCGCTGGTCGTGAACGTGAACGTCGTCTGGGCGACGAGCTCGCCGGCCGCGTTTTGGCCGACGCCTTCGATCTGCAGGTCGTCACCGGCGAGCACGTAGCCCGGCGACGGCGAGAGCGTGCACTCGTCAGCGGCCGGAGCGGGCGCGCACGACGGACGGCCGTCAACGTAGAGGCAGACGTCGCCGGGGGTGGTGCAGACGGTGGCGGAATCGCCCGGGTCGCACAGGTTGCGCGGGATGCACAGACCGCGGCGCGTGTCGCACTTCTCGTCGGCGGGGCAGTCGTCGTCGGTCAAGCAGATGACCTTGAGGCAGACGCCTTCTTCGTCGTCGGCGGCCTGGATGTCGTCGCCGTCGTTGGTCTTGTCGCAGACCGAGCCGCCGCCGCAGTCGCGGTCGGAGCCGCAGCCCTCGCCGCCTTCGCCTTCGCCTTCGCCACCGTCGCCGGGGCCGTCAGCGGGGCAGGCCGTAACGCCGGCGACCGTCAATGCAAGCAGCGCCCCGAGGGGAAGCGCGCGCGTGAAGAACTGCATGGATGCTCCTGGTGAATTCATCGGAAGATCGCGCCACTGAGGCGCTGTCGCGGGGTTTGTACCCGCACTGCGATCGACCTCGCAACGCGAGATCGACGACGGCGGCGGATGACGCGACGCAGCAGTCACGGTTCCATCATGTCCGGTCGATTCCACCCGCACTGCATTGACCGTCAGGTGGGCGCCTCCTACCTCGGCGGCAATCCCTTCATGAGGTGGTGAGCATGCGCATTCTCGTCGTCCGGCGTTTTTGGCCCGCGGTGGCTTTTGTGGCGTTGTCGATGGCGTGCCCGTCGGGGCGCACAGTCGGCGAGGGCGAAGGCGAAGAAGGCGAAGGCGAACCCCAACCCGTCGCCGGCGCCGCCTGCGACGTCGACGGCAACGCCCTCGCGGTCGACGGCGACGGCGACGTCGACAGCGACGGCGACGTCGACAGCGCCGTCACCCTCAGCGGCGGCGTCCCCAACCTCGCCTGCGTCGGCAACCCCGTCGTCGTCGACGCCAGCGTGCCCGTCACGATGGAAGGCTGCGTCGACATCTTCGGCGTCGGATCGACGGCGTCACGCGGCATCACCGTCTCTGTCTACGCCGAGGGCGTCGATCCCTCGACGGGCACGCCGCTCACCACCGGCGTCGTGAAGATCCGCGACGACGCCGGCGGTCTCGCCTGCGGCGGCGCCGACGCCAACGACCCCGCCTGTCTCGCCTTCAACTGCGACAGCGAGGGCTACTACCGCCTCGAGGGCACGGTGCCGTCGAACACGCCGCTGACGATGAAGATCCTCGCCGTCGGCAACAACAACGTCATCCCGACCTACCTCTGGGGCATCGTCGTCCCCGGCGACCAGGTCGTCGATGGCACCTTCGTCTACGAGGCCGCGCTGATCTTCCGTTCGACCTGGCAGTCGATTCCGTCGCTGTCAGGACGCCAGATCACCGGCGGTCAGACCGTCGGCGACGGCGAAGGCCGCGCCGTCATCGCCGGCGAATTGCACGACTGCGACGACGTCATTGTTGAGAACGCCACGATCGGCCTCAGCGACTTCGATCGCAACACGATGACCATCACCTACTTCGACGGCGAAGAAGACGCGAAGCCCGACCTCGCCCGCACGGCGTCGGCCAACGACGGCCTCTTCGCGATCTTGAACGTCACCACCGACGCGACCAACAACGAGCACGTCATCTTCGGCGGCGCCCGCGTCTCGTGCGACGGCGACAACTGCACCTGCAACTCGCTCTCGTCGCGCACCATCAAGACCTTCCCCGACAGTGTTTCGATCGCGACGTTGCGCGGCGACTTTCCCGTCATTGAGTGACGCTGTCTGCGCGCGCTCTCCGCCTGCTCGTCGCAGCAGGCGGAGAGCGTCTCTTTTTGCTTTCACTTGACTCTGGAAGAATCATCATGCGCGTCTTCGTTGTAACCTTGATGGCGTTGGCGCTCACGACAGCCTGCTTGCGTGGACGGCTGCCCGCAGCCGCAGAGGGCGAAGGCGAAGGCGCACAGAGCGAAGGCGAAGGAGAAGGCGCAGACGTCCCGGACGTCGCCTGCCCCGGCGGCGCCGACTGCAGCGCCGCCCTCGCCGACCAACCGCTGATGGCCGGCGCCGCCGCCCGCGACGTCACGCCCACCGGCTTCGAGATCGCGAACTTTCACTACCTGACGCTCGTCGACGACAACGCCTGCGCGCCCGAGGTGCCGCTCGCGGCCGACAACCACCGTCACTGCGGCATCTTGAAAGACAACTTTTTGAACGACTGCGGCACCGATGGCTTGTGCTCGTCTGATCCCGGCTACACAGCCCCCGACGACGACGAATCGGAGAACGACGAGGGCTTCGACAACACCGACTATTTCGTCGACTGCGGCCGCGATCGCATCTGCCCCGACAACATCGCTGAGTTGGATCAAAGCAACGGCATCGACGACGACGGCGACGGCGCCATCGACGACGGCGTCTACACAGCACCCGACGCCGACGGCAGCGAAGGCGACCGCGTCTTTCAAGCGTTGTGGATCGCTGGCTACGACAACAACCGCCCCGCGATGGGCGTGCGCGATCGCCTGCAGGCGCGCGCCGTGGTGTTTCGCCAGGGCGACACGACGCTCGCCGTCTGCACCGTCGACGCCATCGGCCTCTTCTACGACGAGCAGCTGCGCATCAAAGAGCGCCTCGAGGCCGAAGCGCCCGGCGAGGTCGACCTCTTCTTGCTGCAGGCGACGCACACGCACGAGGCGCCGGACACGATGGGGCAGTGGGGATTTTCTGATCCGTTCGGTGGCATTCCGTCCGGCCCCGGCCGCGACGAAGCGCACATGGAGTTGATTCGCGAAGGCTGCAAAGACGCCGTCGTCGAAGCCCTCGCTGAGCTCACACCGATCGTGATGAAGGTCGGCCGCGTCAACCCGGGCGTCGACGGGCTCATTCGTGATTCGCGCGATCCGTTCATCGTCAACGACACGATTACGGCCATCTCACTCGAAGGCAGCGACAACGGCGCCGTGGTCGCCACCGTCGTCAACTGGGGCAACCACCCTGAATCGTTGGACAGTGACAACAACTACATCTCGGGTGATTTTGTCGACAGCATTCGCAAGTCGTTCGAGACCGGTCTGCCGGCGACGTCGACGAAGCCGGCGCGGGCCGCGCGGGCGGGCACGTCGATCTATTGGCAGGGTGCGGTCGGCGGCCTGCTCGGCCCGAACGGCTTCTTGATCACCG
>JANNAY010001636.1:0-3237 GCA_031384945.1 Deltaproteobacteria bacterium | reverse complement strand
AGAGTCGCAGCAGCGCCTTCTTCTTCGTCGTCGTCTTCGTCTGCGGCTCCGACGGCGACGGTGGCGACGGTGGCGACGGTGGCGACGGTGGCGACGGTGGCGACGACGGGGGCGGCGACGATAGCGACGTCGACGGAGTAGCCTGCTGTTCCGTCGTGTCACTCACCCGTCGCTCCTTGCTCGCGCTTGCGCCGTCGTTGCTGTCGGCGCCGTCGCTGTTCTCGGCGTCTGCGTCGGCGGCGTCGTCGGCGTCGCGTTTGTTGTTTGTGCGCCATTCCACCGTGCTCGTCGAGATGGGCGGGCTGCGGGTGCTGTTCGATCCTTGTTTGGCGCCGCAGATGGGCGCCCCCGGCGTCGTCAGCGAGGTCACGCCACCGCCGCCGGCCGCGCGCCTCGGCCGCATCGACGTCGTCTGCGTCACATCAGGCGACATCGGCGCCTTTGACACCGCCACCGTCAGAAAGCTCGACGTCGGCGACGCGCGCTTTTTGGTGCCCGACGACGGCGTGCGCAAGCGGCTGGCTCACCTCGCACACCAGCGCGTGCGCGTCGTCGCTGCTGGCGACGTCGTCGACATCGGCGGCGTCGTCTTCACCGCCTCGCCCGCCGCGGCGGTCTTCGGCGCAGGCCGCGGCTTCCACGTCGACGACGGCGTCGCTGCGCTCTGGCACACCGGATCGGTGCCGCCCCTCGAGGTCGACGCACAGAGCACCGCCTTCGCGGCGGACCATCCGGCGCGCGTGGTGTGCGCCCACGCGTCGGGGCTGGCGTTGACGTCGAGCGGACCAGCCTTGTTCGCCGGCCTCGACGACGGACTGGCGCTCGCGCGCATCGCCCGCGCCCACGCGGTGCTGCCGATCGCGCGGGGCACGAAGCCCGCGGGGCTGTTCTCATTGGTCATGACCACGTCTTCGAGCGGCGCGCCGCCGACGACGTCGCGTTCGTCGTTCAGCGACATCGAGATCGTCGAGCCGGTGCCGTCGACCTGGTACCGCTTCTAACGGGGGTTCACATGGTTGCGATCGTAAAGATGACGACGACGACGACGACGACGAAGACGCTGCCAGCGTTGGCGGCGGCGCGGGCCGAGGCGTCGCCGGCGGCGCGGCTGCGGGCGACGACGACGGCGGCAGCGCAGGCGCGGCAATCGTTGCTCGACGACGGTGTGGTGGCGTCGGTGAAGAGCTGCAAGCTCGTCACGTTTCCGTATCCGACGCTCTACGCGTTCTCGGGCGCCGCGTTGTCGCCTGCGCCGTACGTCATGATGACCAACCGCATGCAAGTGGTGCGGTTCGTTGACCACGACGGCATCGATCGCGTGCTGTTGTTCAATCCGTCGGACTACGAGCGCAACCAACAGACGCCGTTCTTCGCCAAGCTGCGCAAGAAGTACGGCGACTTTCTCGCCGACAAAGTGCTCGCGCAGCGCCACGGCTCGGTCGAGACGCACTTGATGCGGTTGGGCATCGGACCCGACGACGTCGACTTCGTCGCCTACGACCACCTGCACACGCAAGACGTGCGGCGCTGGCTCGGTTCGTCGACGTCGAACGAGAAGCCGCTGCTGCCGCGGGCGAAGTTGTTGGTGCACGCCGCTGAGTGGGCGGCTTGCCACGACCTGCATCCGCTGCAGCAGCCCTGGTACTGCCCCCACGGCGTCGATGGCGTCGACGCCGGGCGCGTGACGGTGCTCGAAGACGACTGCTGGCTCGGCCGCGGTGTGGCGTTGGTGCTGACGCCGGGGCACACCGCTGGCAACATGAGCCTGTGCGTGACGACGTCAAAAGGCGTCGCGGTCGTCAGCGAAAACGGCGTCGCTGCTGAGTGCTACGCGCCGCGCCTGTCGCGCATCGCCGGCGTGCGCGCCACCGCCGATCGCCTCGACCAAGAGGTGGTGCTGAACGGCAACACGCGTGAAGGCACCCTCACGCAATACACATCGATGGTGCTCGAACGAGAGCTCGCGCGTCCCTTTGACGGCGAGCTCCCGTTGTTTTTTCCGTCGTCAGAGCTGACGGCCCACCCGGTGGCGGCGGGCCTGTCACCGACGCTCACGCACGGCGAGCTCGACGTTTGAAGACGAGAAAGACGAGGGCGAGCGCCGCCAGCGGGCTGGCCGTCGACGTCGCCGCGCAGCCCGTGCCGGCCTCGGCCGCGGCCCCGGGGCCACCGCGGCTCGGGTCGTCGGGTCCGTCGTTGGCGGGGACGCCGCCGCACTCCATGACGTCGCCGTCGTCGTCGTGGCAGAAGCCGCAGCCGTCGGCGTTGCAGCTGCCGTCGGCGCAGCCGGCGTTGCCGCAGTCGAAGTCCGCGCCGCCGCAGCCGCAGTCGCAGCCGTCGCCGGCGTTGAAGTTGCCGGGGTCGCAGATCCAGTCGCTCGGCGGCGGTTGCGGATCGTCGCCGTTGCCGCAGGCGGTGGCGCCTTCCCACTCGAGGTCGTTGCGCGCGTCGTCTTGCCGGGCGCAGCCACCGTCGAGGTTGTCGCATGACAGTTCAGCCATGCAGCCCATCCAGGCGAGCTCGAGGTCTGCGTATTCGGTGCACATCTGGTCTTCGACGCCGCGCGAGTTGGTGTCGGACTGCACAGCGTTGCTCACGCACAGCGACGCATCAGGCTCCCACTCGCACTCGGTGAGCTTGTCGCAAAACGCCACGATGCGATCGTCTTGCGCCCGCGCAGCGGTGGCAGCGAAGGGGAGCGCGACGGCGAGGAAGAGTGAAACTTTCTGCATGGAGGTCTCCGGGTTGCCGGTCCCTCTGCGCGTCGCGTGCCTGTTTCTCGTCGACGAAGTCGCCACAGACAAGAACGCCACGCCGGTCCAAAGCTGAAGACCTCACCCCTCGCTTCGCTCGACCCTCTCCACCGCGCTCGCAAAGCCTCGCTGTGGAGAGGGTGAAGGCGGAGAAGGCAACTTCAGGCAGCGAGCGCGGCCTGCAAAGCGTCGGCGATGCGTTGCGCGTGCGCCTTGATCGAAGCGGCGTCGTCGCCTTCGACCATCACGCGGCACTTCATCTCGGTGCCCGAGTAGCGCACGAGCACGCGTCCGGTCTTGCCGAGCTGTTTCTCGACGTCAGCGATGCACGCCGTGACTGTCGGCAGCTGCTCGAGCGGGACCTTCTTGCCGACCTTGAGGTTCAAGAGCTCTTGCGGCGACGCACGAAACACCGACGCCAGCGCCGACAGCGGCTTGTCTTCGCGCAGCATCAACGCGACGACGGCGAGGGCGGCGACGCAGC
>JANNAY010001618.1:0-6630 GCA_031384945.1 Deltaproteobacteria bacterium | reverse complement strand
GCCATCGCGCTGACACAGGTGTTTCCCTCGCTCGATTTGACGTCGCCGCTCTTCATGCTCGAGCAGCCCGGCGACACCACGCACTTCTATGCCATCGAGCGCGCGGGCCGCGTGGTGCGCTGGGAGAAAGACAACAACAATGTCACGACACCCGAGGTGTTCTGCGACATCCGCGGTCGCGTCGAGACGTCAGACTCAGGCAACAGTGAACAAGGGCTGCTGGGCATCGCTTTTCACCCGAATGTCGACAGCAGCGACGAGATGTACGTCAGCTACACCGCCGTCAACAACAACGCCGACTGCCCCTTCGGCGGCGGTTTGTCATGTGACTTTGAGTCACGGGTCAGTCGCTTCACCATCGATGAAACCGGCTGCGACACCGCCAGCGAAGTCATCTTGCTCGACATCGACGACTTCGCCGGCAACCACAACGGCGGCCACCTGCAGTTCGGTCCAGACGGCACGCTCTTTCTCGGCATGGGCGACGGTGGCTTCGCCAACGATCCCGGCCGCACCGGGCAAGACCTGGGCTCGCTGCTCGGCAAGATGGTCCGCATCGACGTCGATCGCACCGAGAACGGCAAGAACTACGCGATCCCCACCGACAATCCGTTTCGCGACGTCGCCGGGGCGCTGCCCGAGATTTACGCGCTCGGTCTGCGCAACCCGTGGCGGTTCAGCTTCGACAAAGGCACCGGCGATCTGTGGGTCGGCGACGTCGGCCAGAACGCCATCGAAGAGGTCGACCTCGTCGAAGCCGGCGGCAACTACGGCTGGTCCGTGCTCGAAGCAGACGACTGCTTCAACGACGACGACGGCAACCCCGTCGGCTGCGACGGCGGCGGCTTCTTGCCGCCCGTCACCCAGTACAACCACGCCAACGGCCGCGTCTCGATCACCGGCGGCTACGTCTACCGCGGCGACGCGATTCCCGACCTGCGCGGCACCTACCTGTTCTCTGACTTCTTGAGCAAAGAGGTCTTCGCCCTCACGTTCAACAACCAGGGCGTCGCCGGCTTTGAGACCATCGAAACCATGGCCGGCGGCGGCGTCGCCTCGTTTGCCGAAGACAGCGACGGCGAGCTCTACCTCGTCGATCTGGCCGGCCAGCTCTTCAAGATCGAAGCGGCCGGACCGCCCGCGGCCGACACGTTTCCGCGCACGCTCAGCGCCACGGGTTGCATGGACCCAGAAGACATAACAAAGCTCGGATCCAGCGTGATTCCATATCAGCTGAATCACGCTTTCTACAGCGACGGCGCTTCGAAGGTGCGCGGCGTGGCGCTGCCCGATGGCGAGACGGCCACCATCGGCGACGATGGCGACGTCGACTTGCCCATCGGCACCGTCTTCATCAAGAGCTTCGAGGTCGATGACGCCCTGATCGAGACGCGCCTGCTGGTGCGCCACGACGACGGCGAGTGGGCCGGCTACTCGTACGAGTGGAACGCGGCAGGCACTGACGCCACCCTCGTCGACTCCGGCGGCAAGTCCAAGCAAGTCGGCGATCAGACGTGGTCGTATCCGTCGCGCGCAGGCTGTCTGGTGTGCCACACGGCCGCCGCCGGGCGCTCGTTGGGATGGGAAATCGGTCAGTTGAATGGCGGATTCACCTACCCGCAAACCGGCAGGCTCGCGAACCAATTGTTCACCCTCTCTGAGATCGGCGTGTTCAGCAACCCGCCGGCCGACGTCGCTGACGAAGCCGTCTACCCCGCCGTCGATCTCGCCAGCGTCGGCGTCGCCGAACGCGCGCAGACCTATCTGCATGTGAACTGCTCGATGTGCCACCGCCCCGGCGGCGGTGGACAGAGCCAGGCCGACATGCGGTTGACGGCGTCGCCGGCGACCCAGCACATCTGCAACGAGAACCCTGGCGAAGGTGACCTCGGCGTCGCTGGCGCGAAGATCCTCGTGCCGGGTGATCCGGCGAAGTCACTGATCTCGTTGCGCATGAAGCGGCTCGGCGCCGGACGCATGCCGCCCATCGGCACCACCGTCGTCGATCCGTTGGGCACCGACGTCGTCGACCGCTACATCACCGGCCTGACCGACTGCCCCTGAGCCCGTGAAGAAGACGTGAAGAAGACCCTCGTCTTGCTCGACATCGACGGCACCCTCGTCGACGTGAAGGGCGCAGGCCGCCGCTCGTTCATTCGCGCGATGCGCGAGGTGTGGCAGGTCGACGACGCCCTCGACGACGTCAAATTCGGCGGCGCCACCGACCTCGGCGTGCTCGCGCAGCTGCGCCAGCGCCTCACGCTCGATGCGCAGCACGACCGGCGCTTCTTTCGCGCGATGGCCGAGGTGCTGTTGGCCGAGCTGCAGCGCGACAAGCCGCGCGTGTACGACGGCGTGCACGACTATCTGCAGCGGTGCATCGACGACGACAGCGTGGGTCTCGGCTTCGTCACCGGCAACGCCATGCGCTGCGCGCACGTGAAGGTCGAGCAGGCCGGCATCGACTTCACCGAGTTCGACGTCGGCGGCTACGGCGACGAGCACCACGATCGCAATGTGTTGGCGGCCATGGCGAAAGAGCGGGCCGAGCGCGCGTGGGGCTCCTTTGAGCGTGTGTTGCTCATTGGCGACACACCCAGTGACATTCTTGCCGCCCGATCGATCGGCGCCCACGCGGTCGGCGTGACCACCGGCCACGCCCCACGCGACGCATTGGTGGCGGCCGGAGCCGATCTCGTCGTCGATTCCCTCGCGGACGTTCGGTAGGCGAGCTCCTTGCTCTGTCGGCGGTATGCGCACCGCCCTGTTGTCTCTCGCCCTCGCCCTCTCTTCCTGCATCATTCCGCTCGGGGACGGCGTGTCTGAAGGCGAAGGCGCGCAGAGCGAAGGCGAAGGCGACGAAGGCGAAGAGGGCGAAGGCGAAGCTGGCGAAGGCGAAGGCGAAGGCGGCGGCAACGGCGACCCCTGCGTCGACAGCGGCGACTGCGGCGCAGGCCTCGTCTGCTTCGAAGGCGTCTGCGACGTCTGCCTCCTCGACGACGAGTGCCCCGGCGATCAGGTGTGTGGCGCCGACGGGCACTGCCGCGATGCCGGCGCAGAAGGCGAAGGCGAAGGCGAAGTTGTCGGCGAAGGCGAAGGCGAAGGCGAAGTTGTCGGCGAAGGCGAAGGAGAGGTCGTTGGCGAGGGAGAAGGCGAAGAGGGAGAAGGAGAAGGCGAAGCGGTCGGCGAGGGAGAAGGCGAAGAAGGTGAAGGCGAGGGCGAAGGTGACGTCGGCGAAGGCGAAGGCGAAGGCGTTGGAGAAGGCGAAGGCGAAGGCGAAGAAATTCCAGGGCTCGATGTCCGGCCCAACAACACGACCTGCGTGGCACCGTCCCGCCCCGTCGAAGAGAACCCGGGCGTCGCGCTGACGCGGGTGTTTCCGAACCTGCAGCTGACCGCGCCGCTGTTCATGCTCGAGCGCCCGGGCGATCCGGAGCATTTCTATGCGATCGAGCGCGAGGGGCTCGTCGTGCGCTGGACCAAGAGCGCGCCGAACCAAACGACGCCGGAATTGTTCTGCGACATCAGCGACCGCGTCGTCGTCGACGCCGGCAACGCCAACAGCGAACAAGGACTGCTCGGCATCGCCTTTCACCCGACGAGCGGTGATGTCTTTCTCAGCTACACGGCGGTGAACGACAACACGACGTGCAGCTTCGACGACCCCGCCGACTGCCGCTTCGAAGAACGACTCTCGCGCTTCGACGTCGTCGCTGACGGCTGCGTCGCCAGCAGCGAAGTCGTCGTGCTCGACGTCGACGACTTCGCCGTCAACCACAACGGCGGCTTCATCGCCTTCGACGCCGGCGGCCTCTTGTGGTGGGGCACCGGCGACGGCGGCGGCGCCAACGATCCGCAGCGCACGGGGCAAGATCTGACAACGCTGCTCGGCAAGCTGCTGCGCATCGACGTCGACGGCACCGACAGCGACAACGGCAACTACGGCGTGCCCGCCGACAACCCTTTCACCGGCGTCGCTGGCGCCCGCGCCGAGATCTACGCCTACGGCTTTCGCAACCCGTGGCGCTTCTCGATCGACGACGAGAGCGACACCGTCTGGGTCGGCGACGTCGGCCAGGACAACTTCGAAGAGATCGACGTCGTCAGCATGAACGCCGGCGGCGGCAACTACGGGTGGAGCGCCAAAGAAGCCAGCGACTGCCGCGACGACGTCGCCTGCGCCGGCGGCGGCTTCGTCGACCCCGTCGTCGAATACGCCCACAGCAACCAGCTCGCGCGCTTCAGCGTCACCGGCGGCTACCGCTACCGCGGCCCCGTCGCCGCGCTCGCCGGCACCTACGTCTTCGGCGACTTCGCCAGCAAAGAGGTCTTCGCGCACACGCCCGGCTCGTCGACGTTCACCGTCGTCGCCCGCAGCAGCGGCAGCGGCATCGCCAGCTTCGCCGAAGACAGCGACCGCAACGTCTACGTCGTCGACCTCGCCGGCGCCGTCTTTCGCATCGACGCCGCCGCCACCGTCGACGACGACTTTCCGCAGCGGCTGTCAGACACCGGCTGTGTCTCTTCCACCGATCCACGGAACTTCAGCTCTTCGGTCATTTCCTATGGTGTGAACCACGGCTTCTTCAGCGACGGCGCCGCCAAGGTGCGCGGCGTCGGACTGCCCAACGGCGCGACCGTCAGCATCGGCAGCGACGGCGACATGGACCTGCCGGTGGGCACTGCCCTTGTGAAGACGTTCACGGTGGCCGGCGCGCAGGTCGAGACCCGCTTCTTCGTCCGCCACGACGACGGCGAGTGGGCCGGCTACACCTACGAGTGGAGCGGCAACGACGCGACGCTCGTCGCCGACGCCGGCAAGACCAAGACGTTGCCCAACGGACAGACATGGACGTTTCCGTCGCGCGCCGCCTGCATGAGCTGCCACACCGCCGCCGCCGGCCGCACGCTGGGGTGGGAAATCGGGCAACTCAACGGCGATTTCACCTACGAGCAAACCGGCAGAACCGCGAACCAATTGTTCACCCTCGGCGCCATCGGCGTGTTCAGCAACCCCGTCGCCGACGTCGACGCAGCCGTCGCTTACCCGGCGCTGCGCGACCTGACGGCGTCGGCTGAAGAGCGCTCGCGCGCGTACCTGCACGTGAACTGCGCCATGTGCCACCAGCCCGGCGGCGGCGGCCAGAGCGCGATGGACGTGCGCTTCTCGACGTCGTTCAGAAACGCCAACCTGTGCAACCAGCAGCCGCAAGAGGGCGACCTCGGCGTCGCCGGCGCGCGCTTGTTGGTGCCCGGCGACCCGTCGCGCTCGCTCGTCTCGCTGCGCATGAGGCGCACGGGCACCGGCGCCATGCCACCCATCGGCCGCAACGTCGTCGACAGCGCTGGCGCCAGCGTCGTCGACAGCTGGATCGACAGCGTCACGCGCTGTCCGTGAGCGCTCACATGCCCGGACGTGCCGCCGCGCGCCGCTTCGCCTGCAGCAGCTTCGCGACAAAGACGGTGACACCGCCGCCGGTGGCGAGCAGCGCGACGCCGAGGGCGACGGCGACGGCGGTGTCGAGGCGGTCGACGGCGAAGAAGAAGGCGCGGAAGCCGACGAAGCCGGCGAGCGAGAAGCCAGAGATGCGCACGAGCCGCGCGTCCTGGTTCTTCACACCGACGACGAGCACGGCGACGGCGAGAAAGACGAGCACCGCGCTCGCCAACAGCGCCGCGGCCTCCGTCGGCAACGGCGCCAGCACGAAGGCGAGCGTGAGCAAGACGAGGGCGATGTTCACCGGCGCCTCAGCGCGCGTCAGGCGCGGGGCGCGGTCGTAGAAGACTTGGCCGGTGACGGTGGCGCCGACGCAGATGACGCCGGCGACGATGGCGGCGACGGCGACCTGGCTGCTGGCGTCGAGGTCGCGCAGCTCGTTGAAGAAGCTCGCGCCGGCGGCGACCGCGGGCACGCTCATGGCGAAGAGTCCGAGCACCACCGCTTGCAGCGCGACGATGCGCGCCGGACGCGCGACGTTCTCCATCCCCGGCACGAAGTAGTGAAGGCCGGCCAACGAGAACGCGGTGACGCCGCCGAGCACGAAGACGGGCGCGAGCCACGGCAGACGGTCGACGGTGGCGAAGGCGTCGAGGCCGCGAAAGGCTGTGGCGACGAACCAGAAGACGAAGAGGGCGGCGCAAGCGGCGCTCAACGCCTTGGCCCGCGTGCCGTAGGCGAGGGGCAAGACGCAGGCGAGCCAGAGCAGCAAGATCTCGTGGATGCCGACATCGAGGCCGTGCAGCTGCGTGAACGCGAACAGCACCGCGCCGTTCAAGAGCGCGGCGAGCACGAGCAGGCCCGAGCCCGCGCCGTGCCCTTTGAGGTCCGCGCGCATTTTGGCGGCGACCTCGGACGTGATCAGCCCCTGCTCCAGCCAACGGTCGATTTGAGAGGTGTCCACAGACGGAGCGTAGGTCGGGTCGCCGTGTAGGATGTTTGCCTACCAAAACGACGGACGATGCCCCGCGAACCGCCGCCGCCGGATCCGCCGAAGCCATTGATCAGACAGTGGATTCGGGCTGGCGTTCGGCGGGGGTCTGCACAAAAGTACAGGCCTGTTCGGAGGATCAGGAGATGACTGCGCCCGCGACCCATCTCCCGTCTTCTGGAACGCTGCTGCGCACGCTGCT
>JANNAY010001573.1:0-1597 GCA_031384945.1 Deltaproteobacteria bacterium | reverse complement strand
CAAAGGCGGCCATCTCGTCGCGCTGCTCGAGAACGACCTCGAGACCGGCACGCGGCCGGCGCTCATCAAGGTCGTCGACGTCAACGACGCCGGCAAAGACGTCGTCGTCAGCCGCAAAGAACTGCTGACGCGCGTGCGCGCCATCGCCGCTTCGGTCGAAGGCCTCAAAGGCGACCTCGTCGGCGTCTGCTGCGAAGACGCCGTCAACAGCGTCGCCGGCATCTTCGGCGTCTTGTTCGCCGGCAAGGGCTACGTGCCGATCGATCCGCACGCGCCGCCGCTGCGCAAGCAGTCGATCATCGACCAGGCGAAGTTGCCCATGGTGCTCGACGACGGCGCCGTCGAGATGTTCGGCGTGCCCTCGCCCGCGCGCAGAAACGGCGTGCCCCGGCGCAAATGGAAGGCCGACGGCAAGTCACCCGCCTACGTCATCTTCACCTCGGGCAGCACCGGCGTTCCCAAGGGCGTGCTGCTCAACCACGACGCCGTCGTTGCCCAGCTGCAGTCGCGCATGGGGCTCGGCTTCACCAAGCCGGTGCGCTCGGCGCTGCTCGCGCCCTTCTTCTTCGACGGCAGCGTCGAGACGCTGTTTTGGAGCTTCATCAACGGCGCGACGATGCACGTGCTCACCGACGAGGCGCGCCGCGATCCGGTGGCGATCCGGCAGACGTTGTCGAAGCGGCACATCACCTACACGTCGGCCGTGCCGGCGCTGTGGGGCGCGATGCTCGACAGCGCATCCAAAGAAGAAGCCCCCCTCGACGACCTCGAATTCGTCATCGTCGGCGGCGAGAAGCTGACGCCGCAGCTCATCGACAAACACAACGCCCTCACCACAGCGTGGCTCGTCAACGAGTACGGACCGACGGAGTCGACGGTGTTCTCGTCGTCGTGGTCGGCGCCGCGCAGCGTTGATGGCAAAGCGCCGCCTGCTCCTGAGCGCGTGCCCATCGGCCGCAGCGCGCCGCACGTCGTGTGCGCTGTCGTCGACGATGACCTCGAAGCCGTCCCCTGCCTCGAGGCCGGCGAGCTCGTCGTCAGCGGCATCGGCCTCGCCGACGGCTACCTCGGCTTGCCCGAGCAGACCGAAAAGGCGTTCGTCACGCACCAGGGCACGCGCCTCTACAAGACCGGCGACCTCGTGCGCCTGTGGCCCGACGGCAACCTCGAGTGGCTCGCGCGCAAAGACGAGCAGGTGAAGCTGCGCGGCATCCGCGTCGAGCCCGGCGAAGTCGAAGCGGCGCTGATGGCCGAAGGCGCCGTCGAAGCCGCCGTGCTCGTCGACGGCAACAACCTGCTCGCGTGGATCGCGCCCGACACGCTCAACGAAGCGAAGCTGATCGAGGCGCTCACCAAGCGCTTGCCCGAGGCGATGGTGCCGGCGCGCATCATCGGCATGAAGTCGCTGCCGAAGACGGCCAACGACAAGATCGACAAAAAGGCCCTGCCCAAAGTCGTGGTCGACGACGTCGTCACGCCGCCGGCGACGCCGATGGAAGCGACGATCGCTTTGGTCTGGCAAGAGGTCTTGAACCTGCCGACCATCTCGGTGACCAAGAGTTTCTTCGCCTACGGCGGCCACTCGTTAAAGGCTGCG